>JBJTRZ010000632.1:0-6559 GCA_046076415.1 Armatimonadota bacterium | reverse complement strand
GTGCGCCACCCAATACCGACTCGAGTACATCGATCGCCTCGGGCGCATCTTCCATCGACCCCGCGCGGGCTTTTCGTTCGGCACCAGCCTGCACCGCACCCTCGAGGTCTTCCACGCCGCCGGCGGCCCCGCCGCGGTGTCTCCGGAGGAACTCGCGGAGACGCTCTCGCGCAGTTGGATCCGGGAAGGGTACGCGTCGGCGCAGGACGAGCAAGAGCATCGGACCGAGGCGCTGCGGATCGTCGACGCCTGGCACGCCGCCGCCGTCGAGCGCGCCGCCCGCACCGACCTGCCCCCCGAACCCACGCTCCTCTACGCGGAGAAGACCCTGCGCATGCCCCTGTTCGAGGGCGTCGATCTCTCCGGCCGCGTCGACCGGGTCGACGAACACCACGACGGCGCGCTGGAAATCGTCGACTACAAATCCGGCCGTTCCGAGGTTTCCGAAGAGGACGTGGCGGGGTCGCGCGCGCTCGGAATCTACCAACTCCTGCTGCGCAACCTCCACCCAGATCGCCGGGTCTACGCCACGCTGGTGGCCCTGCGCACCGGCGCCTCCGCGTCGCACGAGCTGGGCGACGACGCGGCCGCCGAACTGACGGAAGCGTGCGCGGACGCGGGGCGAACGATTCTCGCAAAGGATTGGGATTCGGTCCAGCCCGAACCCTGCGACCATTGCCCGAACTGCGACTACCTGCCGTACTGCCAGCGCCACTGGCGCGCGCGCGGCGACGCGTGGGACTGATTTTCGGCGAGGGTCAGTAGGGCGCGGTGCGCGCCTCGAACGTATAGGGGGAGAAGTCGTGGAGCTCCACCGGCAGGAGCCGCCCGCGACCGTCGGTCCACGGGGCCGACACCGACCACAACCGACCGCGCGAAGCCCACACCACCCGGTTTCCGTCGACCTCCGCCCAACCGGCGTCGGGCAGGTCCAGCGCTTCCCCGCCCGCGACCTCGATCCGGTGCGCATCCCAGTAGACCCCGTGCCCGTCGCGGGACGGACCCACGTGCGCCCACTTCACCAAGGTTCCCACACCCGGAATCCGTCGCTCGAACCGGAGCCGCGTTTCGGGAAACAGGCCGGAGACCCAGTCGCGGAACCACCACGGCTGGCGACGCTTCGCGGGTTCCGGAGCCGTGGGCGGGGGCAGGGTTTCCTTCCGCCAATCCGTCGTCCAACCATCGCGGATCAATCGATTGTAGTAGGGAGTCAGGCATTCCGAGTTGATATGGAATGCGGGCGCGCCCTTGGGATCGCGTCGCGGCGCCGGGGCCTTCGCTTCGCGCGTCGCCGGAGTTTTGGGGTCGAAATAGCGGTCGTTCAACCAGTAGCCGCCGTGCTCGAGGAAGAGCCCTCCGCCCTCCCAGCCGTCGCCCTTCGGGTAGAACGACAACGCCTTGAGCCACCCCGTGCGCGCGACCGCGGTCCAACTCCCCCGCGACTCGTCCGTCCACTGGCCGTTCATCGCGAAATAAATCCAGTGGCGACCGTCGCGGGAGATATCGGACCGACGTTCGTAAATGCGCCCCATCAGCCATTGGCCGAGGGCGAACGTGTCGGTGGCGCGGTCCCAGTGGAAGACCGCGGTTTGTTTCGAGGGCCCACGGCGGATGACCACGGCGTCGCGCGTGTCGCGCGCGAACAGGCAGTGCAGCCGCGGCGCGGCCGCCCGGCTCATTTGGGGCCGACGGTCAGCGACAGGGCGATCCCCGTGAAAATATCCTCGAACGGAGCGGCGACGCGCGCGGTGCACACGGCGATGAGCACTTGATTTCCGCTCGGGAGCAGCCAGAACGTCTGCCGGATCGGAATTTCCTGAATCGTGTACTCGATGGTCGCCTTGTGTCCGGCCGTTCCGGATTTGGTCGTGAACGCCTCGTCGCCGATCGCCTTCGAACCCGGGAAATCCTTGGGAAGGCGCGCCAAGGTGGCCGTCACATAGTCGGCGAACGTCGTCGGGACCGAGTCGAACTGGAAGTTGACATTGGGCGCAAAGCCCCCTTCGGCGGGTCCCGCGGCGATCTGGGTGGGGGTCAGCCCCGTCCGCAGCACCTTCCAACCCTCCGGCGCCCGCCACCGGAAGCCAATTTCCCCGATCGCATCGTCCACATCGACCGGTCCCACCGCGATCAGGCGCAGGCCGAGATCCCGTGGCTTCTTGGGCGCGGCGGCGGGTTTCGCCGCCGGCTTCGCCTTCGGGGCCGATTTGACCGCGGGTTTCCCGCTCCCGGCCTTCGGCGCGGATTTGCCCACGGGCGGACGCGGCGCCGGAGTCGCGCCCTGGAGCCATGCGGAGGTTCCCGCCATTGCCATCGCCGCCATCGCGATCATCGGAGCCATGCTGCTGATCCTCCCGGGCATCCCTGCCCAACCGTCGCCTACTTCGGTGCGCCCGCCCGCGGGCAACCCGATCAACCGCGCGACAAGCGCGCGTACGATTTCTTTCCGACTTGGAATTCCGCGCCATCGCGAATCGACACGATCGCGCGCGGGTCCGAAACCTTCTCACCGTCGAGGCGGACACCCCCCTGCTCGACCAATCGTTTCGCCTCGCCGTTGCTGGCCGCGAATCCGCACTGGACGATCAGCCCCACGATCGGCACCGACGCATCGTCCACCACCACCACCGGCGCGTCGGCGGGGAACTGGCGCGCCGAGTGGATGCGCCGCCATTCCTCGCCCGCCGCCCGGGCCGCGTCGGCACCATGGTAGAGCGTGACGATCTCCGCGGCGAGCCGGTGCTTGGCGTCCATCGGATTGGCCCCCGCCGCCAGCAACGTGTCGAACTCCTCGATCGGCACATCGGTGCAGAGCAGGTACCAATCGCGCATCAGCGCATCCGGGATCGAAAGCACCTTGCTGTACTGATCGAGCGGAGGCTCGGCGATGCCCACGTAGTTGCCGAGGCTCTTCGACATCTTCTTCGTGCCGTCGAGACCCACCAGCAACGGCATGAAGAAGCCGATCTGCTGGTCCTGGCCGGTCTCCCGTTGCAGGTCGCGGCCGGCGAGGATGTTGAACGTTTGATCGAGCCCGCCCATCTCGATGTCGGCTTCGATCGCCACGGAATCGTAGGCCTGGGCAAGCGGATAGAGCAGTTCGTGCAACGAAATCGGCTGGCCGCCGTCCCACCGCTTCTTGAAATCCTCGCGCGTAAGCACCTGCGCCACGGTCATTTTGCTCGTCAGCCGGACCAGGTCCGCGAACGACAGGGCACCGAGCCATTCGGAATTGAATCGAACGTCGGTCCTTTCGCGGTCGAGCACGGAGGCGAGTTGATCGACATAGGTGGCCGCGTTGGCCCGGATCTCGTCCTCGGTCAGCATCGGGCGGGTCGCCGAACGGCCCGACGGATCTCCGATCAGGGTCGTGTAGTCGCCGATGATGATGGTGACCCGATGTCCAAGGTCCTGGAACTGCCGGATCTTGCGCAGGACGACGGCGAAGCCGAGGTGGATGTCGGGCGCGGTCGGGTCGAGGCCGAGTTTCACCACGAGCGGCTTGCCGGTGCGGCGCGACTTTTCGAGCTTGGCGCGCAGTCCATCCTCGGGAACGATGAGGGAGGCTCCCCGCGCGAGCAGCGCAAGTTGCTGGTCGATGTTCACGCGCGCATTGTACCGTTCGCTCCCTTGCGCTCCGGGGACGACGCGGTATACCTCCGGCGTGGTGGACCCGGTGGAGGACTTGACGGACGAGGGGCTCGAGCACGCGGTGGCGGTGCTGGGCCGCGCCTTCGCGACCGACCCCATGTACGCGGCTTTCTTCCCGAATCCGACGACCCGGGCGGCCGGCATCGACGCGCTGAATCGGGCGGTGCTGCGGATGGCGCTGCGGCACGGCGACGTGCGCGTGGCCGGACAGGGAAACGCCGTCGCGGTGTGGATGCGTCCTGGCGCACCGGTGCGTCCCATCTCCATGATCGCCGCCGGTGTCCTTGGTGCCGCACGCGCGGTAGGGGTGCGGGACTTCGTGGGGTTTGTCGCGATGGACGGAACCATCGAGGCGCTTCGTCGCCGATCGGCCGCCGGCCGGCATAGGCACCTCTTGATCCTTGCGGTCGATCCGGCGCGGCAACGTTCGGGGCTCGGCAAGGCGCTGCTCGCCGATGGGCTGGCGCGGGCGGAGCGCGAGCGAGTCGCCACGTGGCTCGAGACCAGCGTCGAGGCCAATCTCGGGTACTACCGCGGGCACGGGTTCGAAGTGGCCGGGACCGGCACCCTCGGGGCGACGCGGACTCCGTTTTGGGGCATGCAACGTCGCCCGCGCGACCCCGCACCGAATCCCGCGAACGACTCCCGCGCCGGGCGTGGCACCGCGGTATAACCAACCCGTGACCGTTCAGGAAAACGTTGCGCTCGCCCCGCTCACCACGCTCGGTGTGGGCGGCCCCGCGCGCTGGTATGTCGAGGCGCGCAACGAGGCGGATGTCCGCGATGCGCTGGCCTGGGCACGAACCCGCTCCGTGCCCTCGTTCGTCCTGGGGGGCGGCAGCAATTTGGTCGTCGCGGACACGGGATTCGAGGGGATGGTGGTGCGTCCCCGCATTCCCGGAGTCGAAGTGCGGGAAATCGACGACGTGGTCGAGGTCACCGTGGGCGCGGGGGAAAGCTGGAACGCGTTCGTGCGGCACACGGTGGACAACCGGTGGGCGGGCATCGAATGCTTGGCGGGGATACCCGGCTCGGTGGGGGCCGCCCCGGTCCAGAACATCGGCGCCTACGGGCAGGAGGTTTCGGACACGCTCGCCCGAGTGCGCGCGTGGGACCGCGAAGCGGGCAAGGTGGTCAACATTCCGGCGCGCGAATGCGGTTTCGCCTACCGGGCCAGCCGATTCAACGGTGTCGACACCGGCCGCTTCGTCATCCTTTCGGCAACGTTCACCCTCGTGCCCGGGGGGCACGCGTTGGTGCGCTACCCCGATCTGCGCCGCCATTTTGAAAAGATGCGCGGCCGCCCCAACTTGCGCGAGGTTTTCGACGCCGTCCGGACGATCCGCGCCCGCAAGGGGATGCTCCTCGCGCCCGACGACGCCGAGAGCCGGTCGGCGGGATCCTTCTTCAAGAATCCCACCCTGCAGGTCAAGGCGTGGGCGAAATTGGTGGAGAAGGCGGGCGATCTCGAGGTTCCGTGCTTCCCGCAGGGGGACGGAACGCGCAAGATACCCGCGGCGTGGTTGATCGAGACCGCCGGCGTTCGCCGCGGGGACGCCTACGGGGCGGTTCGGGTGTCGCGCAAGCACGTCCTGGCGCTGGTCAACGAAGGCGGTGCGACCGCGTCGGAGGTGGTCGAGGCGGCCCGCGCCATCCAATCATCGGTCAAGGCGAAATGGGATATTCGGCTCGCGCCCGAACCCGTGTTCGTCGGCTTCGCGGCCGACGCGATCCTGCCCGAAGGCGCGATCCGAGCGAAATGATCCGCCGCGTCGTCGCCGGTTCCCGGTGGCCCGCGCCTCCCCCCGCCATCGTCGACCTTTCGGCCATTCCCATGACCGGGACCGCCGCGCCCGAATACGCGCCGTTCGACGACGCGGTGCTGGCGTTGCTGCGCGATGAAGGCATCCCCGGCGCGGCGCTCGCCGTGGCGCGGCAGGGGCGGTTGGTCCTCTCCCGCGGATACGGTGTCGTCGAAAGGGGCACCCGGCAACCCGTCGATCCCGGCACCCGCTTTCGGATCGCGAGCGTTGCCAAGCCCATCACCGCCGTTGCCGCGCTCGCGCTGATCGACGATCGCCGCGACCCCGGTTTGCTCGACGCGCCGTTGATACCGGCCCTGGGAATCGAACCCTGGTTGCCGGGCTCGAGGAAGCGCGATCCGCGCCTCGACCGGGTGACGTTGCGGATGGTGCTTCGCCACCGCGGTGGCTGGGACCGCGCGAAATCGTTCGATCCGATGTTTCGGTCGGATCGCGCGTCGGAGGAAATGGGCGTGGCCGCGCCGATTTCCGCTCGGGACATGGCCCGGTGGGGGCTGGGATTTCCGCTCGACTTCGATCCCGGAAGCCGTTTCGCCTACTCCAATTTCGGTTATTGCCTCATCGGTCGATGGATCGAGGCGGTTTCGGGCCGTTCCTACGAACGGTTTGTTCGGGAGCGGGTCCTCGGGCCGCTTGGCCTCGGGGGAATGGAGATCGGTCGCGAGGGAAAAGCCGGACGTCTCCCCGGCGAGACGGCCTACCATATGCCCGCGAACGATCCCCGGCCGGACGCGCCGTACGTTTCCATCCACCCGAAACCGTTCGACAGCCATGGAGGGTGGGTCGCCTCCGCACCCGAATTGGTCCGATTCGCCGACGGCTGGGATCAACCCGCGGCGGGGGTCGTGTCGAAGGCGGCGGTGGGGTGGGCGCTGGAGCGACCGGCGGTTTCCCTGACGCGGGAGAAGGACGGGTCCCCCGCGAAGGCGTGGCAGGGCTTCGGGTGGATGGTGCGCCCGACGGGCGGCGGCGCCAACCTCTGGCACGAAGGCACGATGGCCGGGACAAGCGCGCTGGTGGTGCGGCTTGCTTCCGGCACCACGTGGGCGTTGCTCCTCAACCAGCGAACCGAGGTCGATGTGGAC
>JBJTRZ010000631.1:0-14693 GCA_046076415.1 Armatimonadota bacterium | reverse complement strand
GGAACCCGGCGAATGATTCTGTGGCACAACCCCGCATGTTCGAAATCGCGCGCGGTGCACGAAGCCCTCGCGGAAGCGGGCATCACGTTCGAGGTTCGTAATTACATGGAGCATCCGCCCACTCCCGCCGAGGTTCTCGACCTCGCGCGAAGGGTGGGGGTTCCGCCGATCGACCTCGTGCGCACCGACGAGGATGAATGGAAATCCGCGGGCCTCGACCCGTGCGGCGTGTTGGAGGATCAGGTGGCGCGCACGGTTTCGGCGTATCCGAAGCTGTTGCAACGACCCATTCTGGCGGATGGCGAATCGGCCGTGATTAGCCGGCCTCCTTCCACCGCGCTCGAGTGGCTCCGCTCCCGCGGTCGAATCTCCGGACCGATAGTCAGCGCAGGCGCCTCGGCCCCTTGAGGGACGGACGGGAAGGAGCGGTGGCCCGGGTATCCGGATTCGTGCTCGAGCCTGCGGTGAACGCGGTCAAGCTCTCGGTGGAGCCATCGCTCCATCGGTAGCGGAGTATCTCCGCGATCCCTCCGAGGTTGTTGTCGAAGTAGAGCCAGGTGCCGCCCAGGGAATACACCGGATTCCCGTCGTCTCCCGCAAGTCCCACGACCTTGCGCAACCCGGAACCATCCCACGCATCGATCGTGAACAAATCGAAGTCGCCATCGCGATCCGACGCGAATGCGATGCGTGTGCCATCGGGGCTCCACGCAGGGGAGTCGTCCGTCCAATCGTTGTTCGTCAGTTGGTAACGGTCGGCTCCGTCGGTGGCACGGACGGTGTAGATCTCGGCGTCGCCGTTGGGCACCGCGGGTGCGGCATAGGCGATCGACGCGCCATCGGGGCTCCAAGCGGGCGTTTGCTTCGGGGCACGGTCGAACGTGAGTTGGCGAACATTGCGCCCATCGATATCCATCACGTGGATCTCGTCGAAGCCATCGCGGTCGGAAACAAACGCGATCCGAAATCCATCGGGGGAGACCGCGGGATCGGCGTTCAATCCCACTTGGGGGGTCAACCGCTTGAGCCCGCGTCCGTCCGTGCCGATCCGCCAAATCTGATGGACGCCGTTGGCCTTGCGCGTGAAAACGACGTAGCGTCGGTCCGGAGTGAGGGATGGCTGGAAGTCGAGGTCGTCGTCGAACGTCAAACGGCGAACCGTGGTACCGTCCGTTTCCATCAAGTAAATCTCGGCGTTGCCGCTGCGATTGCTGGTGAACGCGATTTGCACGCGGTCCGGCGGAGGAACCGATCCGCCTCCGCATCCCGCCACCATCAGCGCCAATCCCGCCGCGATCCAACCTGTCCGGGACGATATCGACGTCATTGCGATTGCCCTCCGAAAGTTTTCCATCCATGAATGGAAACGTCGTCGGGGCGCTTCGCGTGACGCGTTTTGCGAAATCAGCCCGCGATCAAAGCGGGGGATGCCTCTCGAAGTCGGCGCAACGCGCGTTCCGCCAACTTGCGGACATGCGGGACGGCAAGGCCCAAATCCGCGGCGATCCGTTCATGGGGATCTCCATCCGCGCGCCGCAGGACGATCTCAACGTCCCTCGGCCGCAGCAAAGCGCGAATGGCACGTAACAAATGGTCTTCGGCCGCGTGTTCCAAAGCGACGGACTCGGTACCGGCCCCCGGGTCCGGCAGGGTTTCGAGAATCGTCGCCTCGGGGTCGTCCAACGAGATCGAGGTTCCATCGAGTCCGCGCCGTGCCCGATGCCGGTGTTGGTCGATCAACACGTGGGCCGCGATGGTCTCGATATAAGCCGGCGATGGGTCGGTGCCGGCCGGACTCGCCAGCAAGCGCAACATCACGTCCTGAGTCAGATCCTCGATTGCATCGGCGGTCAATCCATGCGCTCGCCGAGCGATGGTGGCGGCGCACAGGGCGCGGCACCGGCGACGAAGATCGAGGGCGGCGGCTTCGCGGGCGGTGCGGGTCGCGCCATCGCGAACCGCCGCCAGACAGGCCCGGTTCGTCCGGCGGTCCCGATCGGCCCGGGACTGGGCGCGGTGCTCGGAGTGCAGCGCCGACAGTCGGTTCGAAAGGGGGGAGTCTTCCATGGTCATCGTCCTTGACAACGCTTGGGAGTTTCTCAACCCCGCGTGGGGGGAGGCGGCGGTGGGGGCGATCCCGGGCCCGTCAAATCGGCGTGGGCAATGCCGGCGATTGCCAGCACCACGAGGACAAGCGCGGATGTGGCCGCGCGGCGACGGAAGGGTTTCACGATGGCTCCTCCGGGGGGATCGGGGCGATACGGGCGAGGTCGGGGTACTTGGCGACGTATTCGGGAATGAGGGCGGGCATCGATCGACCGGCCTCTTCGAGAAGGTTTCGGGCGGAATCGGGTTCGCCCAGCGCGAGACGCACGGCCGCCCAGGGGCAAAGCATCTCCACTCGCGCCGGGGCGCCCAGCGCAGCGGCTTTCGCATAGTGCCTGTCGGCATCCTTGAGCCAATCGTCGCCTTCGCCCTGGCGCCATCGGTGGAGGGCAAGGTAGGCCCGGTTCTGCCGGACAATGCTGGCCGCGCCCACCGGGATGCCGTCGGTGCCGACCGGAACTTCCGCCAGCGCGTCGAGGATTCGGCACGCTTCGTCGAGGCTCTCCGGGGTGTTGTCGGTTATCAAGGCGATCGAGAGCGCAACCCAGGCTTGGAAGTACACCGGGTCGGCATCCAAGGCCGCCTCGTACGCGGCAATGGCGGCCAACGGATCCTTGGCCTCGTAAAGGGCGGACTGGCCCGCCCGATAGTGTCGCGTCGCATCCGGATGCTTCGAATGGGGGGGCCAGATGCCATCGTCGGTCCGCTGTCCCACGAAATGGGATGCAAAACGGGCATGGAAAGCCGACGGCAAGGGCGTTTCGCCGGTGGGGCGACCATCGGCGAGTTGGAAGTGTGGATAGGCGGTCTGCGTCATTGCATCCAGATCCCAAGGGCGCGTCCTTGCGCTTCTCAGAACACCATACGTCCACGGGCGGCGCTTCGTGACGAATCGGACAAAAAAACTTCACGGGTTTGGCGTTCCCGCCTGCGATGGCACCCGGTCGGGGGGCGGGCTAGGATGGGGGCATGTTGACGCGACGGGTCATTCCCTGCTTGGATGTCAAGGACGGCCGCGTGGTCAAGGGCGTGCATTTCGAGGGGTTGCGCGATGCCGGCGATCCGGTGGAATTGGCCCGTGCATACGATGCCCAAGGTGCCGACGAACTTGTGTTCCTCGACATCAATGCGACCCACGAAGCCCGCTCCTTGCTCCACGATATGGCGCGCCGCGTCGCCGAGGTGGTGTTCATTCCCTTCACGGTGGGTGGCGGGATTGCGACGGTGGAGGACTTCCGCCAAATCCTGGCGACCGGCGCGGACAAGGTGAGCATCAATTCGGCGGCGGTGCGTAACCCGAATCTCGTTCGCGACGCGTCCCGGCGTTTCGGGTCGCAATGCGTGGTGGTGGCTATCGATCCGAAACACACGGGGGCCACCCCGAGCGGCTGGGAGGTTTTCGTGGGAGGGGGTCGTCGCGCCACGGGAATCGACGCCCTCGAATGGGCGAAGGAGGTCCATCGTCTCGGTGCGGGCGAGATCCTGTTGACCTCGATGGATGCCGACGGAACCCGCAACGGCTACGACCTTCCCCTCACCCGCGCCGTCGCGGATCGGGTTCCGATCCCGGTCATCGCCTCCGGGGGAGCGGGAACGGCGGAGCACTTGGCCGAAGCGTTGACCGCGGGAGGGGCGGAAGCCGTGTTGGTGGCGTCGCTGCTCCACTACGGCGATCACACGGTCGGCTCGCTCAAGGAACACCTGGCCAGCCGCGGAATCCCGGTGCGCCTCGGTGCCGGAAAGGAATGATGGATTTGGAATTTCCGATCGACACGTTGCGCTTCGACGAAAACGGATTGGTTCCGGCGGTGGTGCAACACGTGCACGAGAAGACCGTCCTCATGCTGGGCTTCATGAATCGCGAGGCGGTCTTGCGCACGGCGCGCGAGGGCAAGGTTTGTTTCTGGAGCCGGTCGCGCTCCAAGTTTTGGGTGAAGGGGGAGACCAGCGGAATGACGCTGCAAACCCGCGCGATCCGAGTGAACTGCGAAAACAACTCCTTGCTGGTGTTGGCCGAACCCATCGGTCCCACCTGTCATACGGGCCATGATTCGTGCTATTACCGCGAGGCGGATGGTGGAGATTGGCGCGAAATTGCTCCCGTGGTGATCGACGCGGAAACGTTGTACGGCCGAGGTTGACCCTGCGGCGCGGGATTCAGGCCAGGATTTCGCGGACGATGTTCCCGTGGACGTCGGTGAGTCGATAATCCCGACCGCTGTGGCGATACGTCAGTCGCGTGTGATCCAGCCCCATCAGGTGCAGGATGGTCGCGTGGAAATCGTGGACGTGGACCCCGCCCTCGGCCACGCGAATTCCGTATTCATCGGTGGCTCCATGCGTCGTCCCGCCGCGAACCCCGGCACCCGCGAGCCACGAGGAGAATGCCCAGTTGTGGTGTTCCCGGCCACGCGCGTCGGCGACATTGTTGAACGGAGTCCGTCCAAACTCCGTGGTCCAAACCACCAAGGTGTCGTCGAGCAATCCACGTGCGCCGAGATCCTTCAGCAGACCCGCGATCGGGCGGTCTACATTCCTCGCCAACCGGGCGTGGTCCATCATGTCTCCGTGGGAGTCCCAATTGCCCGAGGAGCCTGTATCGATGAGTTCGACGAAACGCACCCCGCGTTCCACCAACCGCCGGGCTGCGAGGCACTGCCACCCGAAACCGTCCGTGCGTCCCCGCTCCACACCGTATAGGGCGAGCGTCGCGTCGGATTCCTTCGCAAAATCGAAGACATCCGGAACGGCCGATTGCATTCCGAAAGCCGTTTCGAAACTGCGCAGTCGTGCGGTGAGCGCCGGCATATCCGAGCGCACCGCGGCGTGACGGCGGTTCAGCCTCGCCAATGCGTCGAGTTCCCGACGCTGATTGGCGAGGGCCACGGAAGGCCGAATATCGGCGACCGGATCGGTCCCTGGGACGATGCGGGTTCCCTGATGCGCACCCGGCAGAAAATCGGACGCGTACACCTGTGTCCCCGCATAGGTCTGCGCAGGGGCAATGGTGATGAACGAAGGAAGGTTGCGGTTTTCGGTTCCCAGCCCGTAACTCACCCAACTTCCAATGCTGGGGCGGGCGAACGCGAAACTGCCCGTATGCATGCCAAGCGTGGCGTTGTAGTGGTTGGAGTGGTCGGTGTGCATCGAGCGGATCAAGGCGATCTGGTCCACGCAGGTCGCCACCTCCGGAAACAAGGCGGAAACCTCCATTCCGCTTTTTCCGTGCCGGCCAAACTCCCATTGCGGCCGCTTCAGGAAGATGCGCTCGTAACCGGGGCGGTTCCGAATCTCCGGATGGTCGAGCTTTACTTCCGTGCCCACATCGCGGAACAACGCGGGTTTGTGGTCGAAGGTGTCCACGTGGGACACTCCGCCGGTCATGAAGAGGAAGATGACCCGCTTCGCCTTGGCGGGAAAGTGCGGCTTTCGCGCGGCGAGTGGATCGTCCGAACCCTCCGCGAGCATCGCCTGAAGGATGCCGGGAAAGAGCATGGAACCGCGCACGGCCGACTTCAGGAACCGGCGGCGGGAGGGATCCGTGCGTGGGTCAGTCGACATGGTTGAACTCGTTGGCGGCGAGCAAGAGGCGAATCCACCGGGTCCATGCTCCGCCACGGGACGTCGGTCCCGCCTCCGAAAGGAATCGTCGGCAATCGGCGTCGTCCTGCGTCGAGGCTGGGCGCCCGAAGAGCCGTCGATGCAACCAATCGTTGCGCCTAGATTCCGGAACGACCGCGGCGATCTCGCCCACGGCTTTGGCGCGCGATTCGATCTCGGGATTGTTCAGGAACCAAAGGGCCTGCGTCGGTACCGTGGTGGTGTCCCGCACCGCCGTGCTCGCGTTCGGGTCCGGTCCATCGAAGAGCGCGGTGAACGGAGAACGGCGATTCCGTTTCTGCATCGTGTAGATCGCGCGTCGCGGCGTGATGTATTCCGCCGCGAAAGGGGTGTGTTGCGTGAACGACCAAGTATTTTCGGGCGGAAATGGGTGGGCTTCCCCGGGAGTGGAGTCCAGTTCGCCGGAAACCATAAGCAGCGTATCCCGCAATTCCTCCGCGTCGAGCCGCCGCCGGCCATGCACCGCGTAGCCGGTCGGGTCCTTGCTCGTATCGCCGGAGGCGTGCCGGTAGGTCTCGCTGGTGAAGATCGTGCGCAGCACGGTGCGCGTGTTCCATCCGGTGCGGATCAATTCCGTTGCGAGCATATCCAGCATGACCTTGGATCGGGGCGGAGTGCCGCGGGTTCCAAAGTCGTTCGGGGTGGAAACCAATCCCGATCCGAACGCCAATTGCCAGAGTCGGTTCGCCCAAACGCGCGCGAGCAAGGAGGAGTTCGTTCGCACCAGTTCTCGGGCGAGGTCCTCGCGTCCGCTGCCGGTACCGGAAACCACCGCTCCACCCAGCGTTCGTGGCAGGCCGCGAGGAACCCGGTCTCCGAGGTCGTTCGGGTCTCCCTTTCGCTGGATGCGCGCGTCCGCCGCGGTTCCTTCGACCACCGCGTAGGCCACAGGTTCCGGACCGGGGTCCGCAGTGGTTGCCTCTGGCAGAGTGACGATCCCAGTTGCGACCCGCTCGATGTCTCCACTCGACACCGAGTCGCACTTGAGAATCCGCCAAGAAACCGCGTCCCCGCCCGGATGCGCGTCGGCGATATCAAGCGAGAATCGGATTCGGTCCGCCACCGGCGACCACCACGCGAGGCCGACGGGGCCCCGGGGACCCGGATGGACGAACAGCGTGCGCGGGGCAAGGCGGGTCCAGACATCGACTGCCGATAGTGCACGATTGGCGAAAACGCTCGGGGTATCGCCGGATCGCCACCCACGCAGTTCGGTGCGACCATCTATTTGTCCGAGCTTTTCCGCGAGCAACCGCGGTCCATTCGCCAGATCGAGGAACGTCCAAGTCCCTCGCGTTCCGAGGTTCAGCGCCGGCGCGGCCGACGGCAACGCATCGATCAGGTCGAGGGTGGAGGCGATCGGTGGGCCGTTGCCACGGGAGAGGGACCATGCCACGCGTGTCGTGTCCGCACCATGATTTGCCTTGGGCGAAACCTCGAGTAAAAGAACGCTGCCCACCGCGACATCGACTTCGCCCGTGGCGTGGATTCCCGGAGTGCCATCCACGACCGATCCCGAGGCGACCACCGCGGTCGTGTCTCCGAGGGAACGTGCGATCGGGGCGAGCGCATCCGACTCCAGACGGGCAAGCCGTCCCGCTTCCGCCGCCTTGGTTTGCACGCGCTTGCGATGCAGGGCGCGGGATGCCTCCACCTCGGAGGGCTCGCGCAGGGGCACCAAATCGCGTGGTTGCTGCTTGGGTTCGCACCCGGGGAACGAGAAGCGACTGCTGGCGAGAATCCCGTACAGCGCGGTGTAGTCGCGTTGCGAGATGGGGTCGAACTTGTGGTCGTGGCAGCGCGCGCAGCCGAGGCCGAGGCCGAGGAATGCCTTGCCGGTCGTATCGATGGCGTCCTCGAACGTCAGGTGGATGTCCTGGTCGATATCGTGTCCGAACCTGCGGGCGAGCGCGAGGAAACCCGTCGCCACGATGCCATCGGCGCGCGAACCGGCGATTTCGCCGACCGGCAGGATGTCTCCCGCGAGTTGCGCCTTGACGAACTTGTCGTAGGGCAGGTTCTTCTCGAACGACGAGATTACCCAGTTGCGGTACCTCCATGCGTGCGGCAACGGATGGTCGCTGTTCTCCCCGGCCGTGTCGGCGTAGCGCACGACATCGAGCCATCGCCGACCGAGTTTTTCCGCATGCGAGCGCGACGACAGCAGCCGTTCCACGACGCGGTTCCATGCGCCCGGGCGGCGGTCGCCCAGAAACGATTCGACCTCGTCCACGGTCGGGGGAAGGCCGGTCAGGTCGAACGTGGCGCGTCGGATCAGGGTCCGGCGATCGGCCGAATCGAGCGGGACGGAACCGGCGCGGCGAAGTTCCACGCGGGCGATCCGATCGACCGGGTTGTCCGTGGAGCCCGGTTTTCCGACGAACGGGTTCGAGGATAGCGGGCTGAACGCCCAGTGTGGGGCTGGGGAACGTTTGGAGGGCGCCGGCCACGCGGCTCCGGAACGGGCCCACGCAATCAGCGCGGCTTTGTCGCCCGCCGACAGGGCGCGCGACGGAGGCATGGCTCCGCGGGTCAACGCGGTGACCAACCGAGCGGTGCCGAGCCGTTCGGGTAGGGGGCGGTCGAGGGCGATGCCCGCCGACGGACGCGAACCGGAATGGCATGCATGGCATTCCCGAACCAAAACGGGGCGAACGTCGCGTTCGAAGGTCTCCCCCGTCGATCGGGGAGGCGGCGCGCCCGATACCCCGGCGATCGCCACGAGTGGGAAGAGCATCGTGAGCGGTCCGAAGGTGCGGAGCATGTTGCGATTGTACGGTCGTCGATGGGTCTGTCAATACGGGGATGCGCACGTTTCCGATTCAGGGCACCATCGCCATCGAATCCGCGTATACTTGCGGGGGCGATGTCTCCGCCCGGGTTTTAGAATGTTCCCGGCAATAGTCCAACGGTCGTCCATGCCTGAGCCGACGACCAAGAGGTGGAAAACCATGAAACGCAGCACTTTTTTGACGGGTTCCGCCCTGATCGCAGGGACCACCTGCATTGTTTTCGGTCTGGGGCGCGCCACCGCGATCCAGGCGGATCCGCCGGCGCCGATCTTCGCGGCCGGACAATTCGTCCCGGGCGAACTACTCGTTTCGTTCGATGCGGACGCCCAGCCTTGGCATCGCGCCGCGGCCCTCGAGCGCATTGGCGGATCGGTCGCCGAGGAAATTCGCACCCCGTCGATGCGCGCTTCCGGGCAACCCGGCATTGTCGTGATGCGCACGGGACTGGCCGTGGCGGATGCCGTAAGGGCCGTACGAGGCATGGCCGGAGTCCGGTTCGCCGAGCCGAACTGGATCTATCGCCATCAGGCCACGTCCAACGATCCCTACTACACCAACGGCAGCCTTTGGGGCATGTACGGGTCCGCCACATCCCCGGCCAACCAATACGGCGTGGGCGCGGGGACCGCGTGGGCGAACAACAAGCTTGGAACCGCGACCGTTTGGGTCGGCATCATCGACGAAGGGGCGATGTGGTCGCACGCCGATCTGTCCGCGAATTTCGGCATCAACCCGGGCGAAGCGGGCGCGCTCGCAACCAACGGCAAGGATGACGACGGCAACGGGTTCATCGACGATGCCCGGGGCTGGGATTTCGACGGCAACAACAACTCGACCTACGATGGGTCGACCGACGACCACGCAACCCACGTGGCGGGCACGATCGGTGCGGTCGGTGGCAATGGAATCGGCGTGGCCGGCGTCAATTGGAACGTCAAGATGCTCAGCGCCAAATTCCTTGGTCGTAACGGTGGCACCACCGCCAACGCGATCAAGGCGATCGACTACTTCACCGACCTGAAGACCCGACACAGCCTGAATCTCGTTGCCACCAACAACTCTTGGGGTGGCGGCGGGTTCTCCCAAGGGCTTCAGGACGCCATCGAACGCGCGAATACGGCGGGAATCTTGTTCGTGGCGGCGGCCGGCAACGGAGGCAGCGATGGCATTGGCGACAACAACGATACCGTCCTGAGCTACCCGTCCGGTTACACGAGCGCGAACATCATCGCCGTGGCGGCCATCACTTCGAGCGGCGCCAGGTCGAGTTTCTCGAATTATGGTGCGACGACGGTGGATATCGGGGCTCCCGGCTCGGGGATCTACTCCACGTTGCCCACCAAATCAAACGGCTCCACGTATGGATCCTACAGCGGTACCTCCATGGCGACTCCGCACGTATCCGGCGCCGTTGCGCTCTACGCGTCGCTGAACCCGGGGGCCACCGCGGCCCAAATCAAGTCGGCGTTACTTTCCTCGGCAACACCCACCGCCAGCCTTTCGGGCAAATGCGTGACGGGCGGTCGGTTGAACGTTTCCGGTTTCTAGCCAAGTTGTTTTGGGGAAACACGACGACCGGGGGCACCTGCTCCCGGTCGTTTGCCATCTCCGAACCGTTGACTTCCGGCATGCCTCTCCATCCTTGGGGAAGGCAAAGCAAGACCGGAAGTGGAATGCTCCCGCATGAAGGCCATTGTCCTTGCCGCGGGAATCGGGCGTCGCATGTGGCCGCTCGGTGAAACCCGGAACAAAACCACATTGCCGGTGGGCAATGTCCCCAATGTTCGTCGCGTGGTCGACGACATTCGAGGCGCGGGCATCCGCGAGATTGTCGTGGCCGTGGGGCATCTCGAAGCCTCGGTGCGCCATGCGCTGCGCGGCGTGCCGGAATTGACGCTGGTTGCGGTCGACCCGGTTGCGGGTAGCGCCGCCTCCGCTTCGGTTTGCCTTCGGAACATCGAATCCGACGCTTCGGTACTGGTCGTTCCGGGAGACCTCGCCACTCCCTCCGAAAACCTGGAACGCCTCCTCGCCGCGCATCGGGACTCGGACGCCGCCGCGACCGTCCTCACGTCGATGGATCCGCTCGAGGATCCCAAGGAGACGATTGGCATCGAAGTGCGGGGAGGAGTCGTACGGGCAGTGGTCGGGTGCCCGCGCGATCCAATGCCGCGATGGACCGGAGCCGTTGTGCTCTCCCCTCGTACCTTCGACTCCGTCCACGACAACCCGGGCATCTTCCGCCATGTACCGGTCGGTGGAATGCCGCCCATGGCCTCCGACCTCGGCGAGTCCTTGGCGCAATTGATCGAGGACGGAGCCAGCGTCGCCGCCGTCGACGCCAACGGATATGCGATCGACCTCGACAAGCCGTGGCAGGTGATCGAGGCCAACGAACGGTGGGTGGCGCACCGGCTCGCGACCGCGGAGCGCGACATCGTTCCGGAATCGTGTCGGATTTCCGATGGGGCGGACATCAAGGGCCGACTGCTGCTGGGGGAAAACGTCGTCATTGGAAAGCGGTGCGTTATCGATGGCGGTCTCATCGCCGGCGCCGGCACGACCCTCCTGAATGGTCCGATGGTGCGGGGGGGCGTCGCGCTCGGCTCGGGGGTCGCGGTTCGCGATTATGCGTTGCTTGAATCGGGAACGGTCTGCGGGGACCGCGGAGTCTACGGCCACGGCGCGGAATTCCAAGGAACCGCCCTCGACAATGTCTACCTCTATCATTATTGCGAGATATACGGATTTCTTGGCAGTTCCGTCGACATCGGTGCGGCCACGGTCTGCGGTACGTTGCGTTTCGACGACGGGGAGGCGCGTCATCGGGTGGGGGGGCGGATCGAAGTGCCCCGGGTCCACGCGAACGCGAGCTACATCGGCGACCACTCCCGAACGGGAGTGAACGCGGTCCTGCTGCCCGGCTCGCGCGTCGGGGCCTGGTCGTGCGTCGGTCCCGGCGTTGTCCATCACGGGGATTTGCCCAGCCGCGAGGCGGTATTCGTCAAACAGGAACTCGAGCGCAAACCCTGGGGGCCGGAGCGCTACGGCTGGTGAATCGTCCGTTGTGACGGGCGAAGCGGATAGGAAAAGGAAACGCAATGCTTCAACGGGCGGATTCGCCAACGTTCCCAAAGTCGAGCACACTCGCGCGCACTACGGTGCTGGCGGTATTGGCGGTCGCGATGTTTGCCGGGAGCGCACGCGCGGATTCCCCGCGATCTGTCTCGAACGGCTTGCGATTCAACCGGGACATTCGGCCCATACTCGCGGACGCGTGCTTCCAGTGCCATGGTCCGGACCGGGCTGCCCGGCAGGGTGGCCTGCGGCTTGACCGGCGCGAAGATGCGCTTGCCCGAGGAGCCATCGTTCCGGGGCGCCCGGATCGAAGCAGGATGGTCGCTCGCCTGCAATCCAAGGACCCCGCCGTGCGAATGCCCCCGCCGTCGACCCACCGAACCCTCTCCAAGACCGATCTTGCGAAGGTGGTCCGGTGGATTCGGGCCGGGGCCAAGTACGAACCGCACTGGGCGTTCACCCCGCTGCCCGACACCGTGGCCATACCCGGCGGCTCAAAGGCAACGCATCCAATCGATGCCTTCGTGGGAGCCAAACTACGTGCCGCCGGACTCCGCCCGGCGCCTCGAGCGTCGAAACAACGATTGCTGCGACGGCTCTCGTTGGATCTCATCGGCCTTCCGCCGACTCCCGAGGAAATCGCCGCGTTCGAAGCGGACTCGTCGCCGGATGCCTACGCCAAGGTGATCGATCGACTCTTGGCCTCGCCCCGGTATGGCGAGCGCATGGCAAGCCCATGGCTCGATTTGGCCCGGTACGCCGACAGCTACGGTTACCAATCCGATCAATTGAGCCCGACCTGGCCCTACCGGGATTGGGTGATCCGCGCGTTCAATCGAAATCTTCCCTACGACCGTTTTCTGATCGAACAAATCGCCGGTGACTTGCTGCCCGGAGCCGATCGCGAACAGCGGCTCGCCACAACGTTCAATCGACTCCATCGCATGACCAACGAGGGAGGCAGCGTCGCCGAGGAATGGCGGCTCGAGTACGTCGCCGATCGCGTCCGCACCGTGGGCACGGCGTTCCTCGGGCTCACCATCGAGTGCGCGCGGTGCCATGACCACAAATTCGATCCGGTGTCGCAACGCGACTACTACAGCCTCACCGCCTACTTCAACTCGATCGACGAATACGGACTCTACAACCAGTCGGATATCGTCCCCACGCCGACGTTGCTGCTGCCCACTCCCGACCAAGACCGCGCCTTGACCGCTGCCCGGAATGCGGCGATCGAAGCGGAGCAGGCGTTCACCGACATCCGAAATTCGCGCGAAGGGGCGTTCGAGGCCTGGAGGCGCGAAGTGGGCGCCGTGCGGCCAATCCCCGATCTGCTCGGAGAATTCGACTTCGAGCGAACGCAAGCGGGAGGATCGCCCAACCGGGTTTCGGGGGCGTCCGGAGCCGTGCTCGCGGAGGGAGCGGCGGTGGCCCCGGGACGCAGCGGAAACGGAATTCGCCTCGATGGCGAGTCCAGTATCCAGTTCCCGGGCCTCGCGCCGTTCACACGCCACACTCCGTGGACGATCTCGTTTTGGATGAAGGATGCACGCGCCGTCGACGGAGCGGCCGTGGTTTACCAAGCCTGCTCCGGCACCGACGCGGGCTTCCACGGGTACGACCTGACCGTCGACCGGGGAATCCTTGAAGCGCGCATCTTCCGACACTGGCCGGGCAACGCGATCGGGGTTCGGACCCAACGGCCCATCGCCAAGGACGCGTGGACCCATGTCGCCGTGGCCTACGATGGTTCGAGTCGTGCTCGAGGACTTCGGATACTGGTGAACGGCCGTCCGGTCGCGACCGAGATCGTGCGGGACCATTTGGAAAAGGGGATCGGGCGACACACGTTGGTTTTCGGACAGCGATTCCGCGACAAGGGATTCAAGGACGGAACGTTCGACGATATCCGAATCCATGGACGCGCGTTGACCGACCTAGAGGTCGCCCATTTGGTGGATGGGATCGCTTTGGATGCCACGCCGACCGACACGCCTGCGTGGCAAAATTACCACGCAGGCGCGATCGACACCGAATCCCGAGCCGCCGCCGCCCGGCTGGCATCGGCCCGGGAACGGATCTGGCAGGCCGAGGATCCCATCCTCGAGGTGCCGGCGATGGAGGAAATGCCGCGCACTCGCCCGACCCACGTGCTCTCGCGCGGTCGGTACGATGCACCCAGGAACGATCAAAACAGGGTCGCCCGCGCGGTGCCCGCGGCGTTCGAAATCAAAGGAAAGCCCTCGCGGGCCGGAGATCGCCTCGCGCTCGCCCGCTGGATGACGTCGCCGGGCCATCCCTTGGTCGCCCGTGTTGCCGTGAACCGGATCTGGGCGCAAATCTTCGGGACCGGAATTGTCGAAACCACCGAGGATTTCGGCATTCAAGGCCGATCGCCGAGCCATCCGGAACTCCTCGACTGGCTCGCCCGCGATTTCGTCGCGCACGGATGGGATCTGAAACGTTTGATCCGAACCATCGTGACCTCGGAGACCTACCGCCGGGATTCCACCGGAACGCCCGCGGACCGGGCGGCGGATCCGTCCAACCGCCTGCTCGCACGCGGACCGTCGCATCGCCTCTCCGCCGAGGCGATCCGGGACGGCGCGCTGCACGCGGCCGGATTGCTGGTCGACCGTGCCGGAGGACCGCCCGTCAGTCCGTACCAACCCGGAGATTTGTGGCGCGAAACCAATACCATGAGCCCGGGGTACAACCAGTCCAAAGGCGACGATTTGTACCGGCGCTCGGTCTACACCGTGATCAAGCGCACGGCGCCGATCCCGAACATGATCGCGCTCGATTCCGGCGCCCGCGAGGTGTGCACAGCGCGACGTTCGAATACGAACACGCCCTTGCAGGCGCTGGTACTCCTCAACGACCCGCAGTTCGTCGAGGCTGCCCGCGTGGTCGCGGAGCGCGTTTCCAAGCACAACGATCCCATCGGACAGGCGTTCCTCCGATTGGCGGGGCGATCGCCTTCGCAATCCGAACGCGCGGCGTTGCTCGACCTGCGCAACAGCCAGCGCGCGCTCTTCACCGCCGACCCTGCCGCGGCCCGAGCCCTGCTGACCGTCGGGGAACGCACGGTGGATC
>JBJTRZ010000630.1:0-6018 GCA_046076415.1 Armatimonadota bacterium | reverse complement strand
GAACGCTTCGACGGAGAGCCGGAGGCCCGGTTCGGGCTGCTGGCAAGTTCGCGCGACAAGTCCCTGCCCGCATTCGGCATCCACAACGATTTCCAAGCCACCAAGAACGTCAAACTGGGACGGTGGTTCGCCGACGACGAGGATGACGAGGGCGGATGGTCCTGCCGCCAATTGAACCGCTGCATCACCGAGTTCCAATGCCAGGGGCTTGAAACCGATGGGGCGCTGGTGGCGTGGGGAACGGACTTCGTGTGGGAGGCGGTCGATGCGGCGGGCACGATGGGGTGGACCAATTCGCGCGCCCGCCAATACATGGCCAAATCCGGCACCGTGAAGAACCCGCTCCAGCTCCGGCGCAACGCCTATCGCGTGCTGCTGACCCGGGCCCGCAACGCCACCGTGGTCTACGTGCCCGAACTCCCGATCCTCGACGACACGTTCCGCTATCTGGTCGCGAGCGGGTTCATCGAAACAAGTTGACCCGGGAGAGTCCCCTGCTCAACCCCCGGCTTCGAGGTCGGCGCGCAGGACGGCTTCGTCGGCCGGGGTCGGACCGGCGAAGCGCCCCCGCGCATATCCGAACCAGTACGCCGCCAGCACCGCGCCCAGCAGCAACGTGGTCCACAAAACCAACTCGTTGGGAGGCAGGCTGAAAACCACCGCCAGCACCGCCACCCAACCAATCGCCACCGCGTTCACCCACCGCGCGTGCCGACCCAAATTCCACGCCGCGTTCGCGGCCGACACATGCTCCCCGCGCCCCGTTCGGCGGTTGCGCGCGTTGAGCGCGATCGGAATCACATACGCCAGATACAGCGCAATCGTGCTGATCGAGGTGACCACCGGATACGCGGCCGCCCAGACACAGGTCGCCACCGTCAACACGCTGGTCGCCACGATCGCGGGAATCGGCGTGCGGAACCGCGGATGCACCTGCTTGAGCCACCGCGATCCCGGCATCCCGTCGTCGCGGGCGAACGCGTACCACATGCGCCCCATCGAGGAAATCGACGCCGACCCGCAAAGCCACATCGCGCCGCCGATGACGAGCGACAACGCATCCGCGAGCGCCTTGGGAAGGTTCCCGGAGAGGATTTGCAACACGGGGTAGGTGTCCGACGCGGTCGCGGCGATGTCGCCATTGGGTATGCACCAGGTGAGGGCGAGCAGCAACGCATACCCGGCCACCGCGCTCACCCCCACCGACAACACAATTCCCCAAGCCGCATTCTTGCGCGCCATCTTGGTCTCTTCGGCAACGTGCGCCGACGCGTCGTAGCCGGTGTAGGTCCACTGGGCCTGCAGCAGGGCGAGCACGAACACCAAGGGAATAGGCGCCGCGGCGTACAGGTCGCGCAACCACGGCGCGATCGCGAACAACGGGGAAGGCAACTTGATGTCGCCGAACACCAACGCCGGCACGGTGCGCCCCGCGATCTCCGCCGAGGACGCGTCGAGGGGAGTGGTCGTGGTGGTGGCCTGCAGCAGGAAGCCCGTCGGGTTGTGGTGTTTGCCCAGCACCGCGAGGCATCCCACGATGGCGAGCACTCCGCCGATATGCCACCAGACACTGATGTCGTTGAGGCGGGCCGCCGGCCGAATGCCAAAACAGTTCACCAGCACCTGCGGAACCATGATCAGCGCCATGACCGCCACCTGGAAGTTCCAGTCGGTGGTGGCCCCGAGCAGGGGGACCGTGGTCTCGGGCGCGATGCCGAAGATGCGGACGACCGCGCCGATCAGGTAGGTGGCCGCCGCGATGTTGATGCCGGCGGTCGCGGTCACCTGTCCGATCATGTTGAGCCATGCGGTGGCCCACGCGGTGCCCTTGCCACCAAGGCGGAACGCCCAGAAGTACAACCCGCCGGCGGTGGGATAGGCCGAGGCGAGTTCGCCCATCGACGCGGCTACGGCGAGGGTCATCAGGCTGGCGATGGGCCAGCCCACCGTGTTGACGATGGGGCCGGCGAACTTGAGCCCGTAGCCGTAGAGCAGCACCGCCCCGGTCAGGATCGAGATGATCGAGAAAGAGATCGCGAAGTTGGAGAAGCCGCCCATGTCGCGCAGCAGCTGCTGCGCGTAGCCAAGCCGTGCCAAATCCGCTTCGTCGCTGTCATCCCTCGGGCGATCGGGTTCCATGGGGCCCATTGCGGGGTGCCCGGCGGGTTGTCCTCCCCGCGGGACCGCGCGTCCCCGACCGACGACCCCGAAGAAACGCCCCCGGGGAACCGGTCCCCGGGGGCGTGATCACCAGACTTGCCGTTTTCAGTTCGACGGGGGGTTGGGACCCTCGCCGCCCGGCCGCGGACGTTCGTCGCGCGGCAACGTGGCCTTGCCCACCAGTTTCAAACCATCGGTGGTGAACTGCATCAACGTGTCGCCGCGCAGCACGAACACGTACTTGTCGGTGGCGACGAGGCTGGCCGGGGCGCCCATCATGCCCATCATCGGCCGCATTCCCCCTTGGCCGCCGGGACCACCGGGGAAACCCCCTTGGCCCGGGCCGCCCGGGAAACCGCCCTGGCCGGGACCACCGGGGAAGCCCCCTTGGCCCGGCCCACCCGGGAATCCGCCACGCCCGCCCTGCGGACCGCCGGGGAAGCCCCCTTGCGGTTCCTCCTGGGCCTTGAGCACCTTCTTCGGAGCCGGGTCCTTCGCCTGCGCCGTCGTGATCACCGCGGCGCCCGCCAGGGTGAGCACCGAGCCGGCCGCCATGTAGCCGAGAGCCGTCTTGTTTGCAAACAGGGACATTTCGGTCACCTCCATGCGTTCATCCTAGCGCGCCGTCCTGAACGAAACCTGAACCCGGCGAAAAAGTTTCGGGGCGAACGTGAATCCTTTTCACGTCGTGTGCGCTCTGCCTCGGTATGGGCCGCCCGCGGCCCGCGTATTCCCATGGAAACCGTCGGTATCGTCGCAATGGCGCTGGTGGGACTGGTGCTCGGCCTCCTCGGCGGCGGCGGGGCGGTGCTCACCGTGCCCCTCTTCCTCGGGGTTTTCCATCGGTCCCTTTCGGAGTCGACCGTGTATTCCCTCTTCGTGGTGGGCGTGGTTTCCACTTTGGGCGCCGCGCTCGCGGCGCGGCGCGGGCAGGTCGATGCGGCCGCCGCCGCGCGCTTCGCCCTCCCCGCGTTCGCCACCGTCTGGGCCACCCGCCGCTTCCTCGTTCCCACCCTTCCAGCTCTGTTCGGGGGCGTGCCGCGCGACGCGGCGTTGCTGGTGGTGTTCGCGCTCCTGATGGTCGTGGCCGGCCTGCGTATGTTGCCGCGCGCCTCGGCCGGCGAGCCCGACGTCCCTGCGTCGAATGCGCCGCCGCCCCGCATGCCGCTTGCCGGCATCCCGCAATCGGTCGCGGTCGGGTTCCTGACGGGCCTTTTCGGAGCCGGCGGAGGCTTCCTGATCGTTCCCGCCTTGGTGCTCGTCCATCGCCTGCCCATGGCGCGCGCCGTGGGAACCTCGTTGCTGGTCATCGCCGCGAACGCGTGGATCGGGTTCCTCGGCGACACGGCGGTGCGCCCAAGCGCCGACTATCGCCTGCTCGCCGCGTGCGGCGCCGTCGCCGCGCTGGGCATGGTGGCCGGGTCCCTTTTCTCGGCGCGCGTGCCCGCCGTACGTCTGCGCGCCGCCTTCGCCCTCTTCCTCTTCGCCATGGCGGCCTGGACCGTCGTCCGTGGATTTTTGGAAATTTCCGCCCGCACTGAATCCTTTGCGAAATCGGCGGACTCTGCGATTGCAGCCACTTCGAATCAGGAGCGTCGACCATGAAACAGATCATCACCCCCAACGAATTGTCGGTGCGCATCGCGGCCGGCGAGCGCTTCCAGATCGTGGATGTCCGATCCGCCCGCGAATATGCCGAGGGCCATGTTCCCGGCGCGCTCAATGTTCCGCTCGAGGAGGTCGAGGCGCGTATCGACGACGTGCAGCCGCACGACGAGGTCGTGGTGGTGTGCTGGAGCGGGAAGCGTGCGGGGATGGCCTGCGAGCAATTGCACCCGCACCGCGGCAACCTGACCGTGCTTTCGGGCGGTACCGAGGCGTGGATGGAGGCCGGGCTTCCGACCGTGGCCGCCACCCGCTCCCGGTTGCCGTTGATGCGCCAAGTCCACCTGATCGCCGGATCCCTGATCCTTCTCGGAACCGCGCTGTCGTTGCTCGTTGCGGTGGCTTGGGTGGGACTGGCGATGTTCGTGGGCGCCGGGCTGTTCGTGGCGGGCGCCACGGGTTTCTGCGGCATGGCCACGCTGCTCGCGAAAATGCCATGGAACCGCGCGGCCACCTGCGCTCCGTGACCCTCCAACCATGCCACCGCCTCCGCCCACTGATCCGAGGACGAAACCCATGCGATTCAAACCCTACTATCTGGGCTGTCTTGCCCATGCGTCCTACCTCTTGGTGGGCGACTACGGCGACGCGGTGGTGATCGATCCGCGGCGCGATGTCGACGAGTACCTGGAGGACGCGGCGACGATGGGTGCGCGGATCACCCACGTGATCGAGACCCACCTGCACGCCGACTTCGTCAGCGGCCACGTGGAGCTCGCCGAGCGCACGGGCGCCGCGATACTGCTGGGCGCCGGGTCCGGGGCGGGCTTCGCCCACATTCCCGTCGAGGATGGCCAGCGCATCGTGCTGGGCGACACCACATTGACGCTGCTTTCCACGCCGGGCCACACGCCCGAGGGCATTTCCATCCTGGTGGAAGCGCCGGGCGAGCCGACCCGCCTTTTCACGGGCGATACGCTCTTCCTCGGCGATGTGGGACGGCCCGATCTGGTGGGTGCGAAGGGGTTCACGGCCGAGCAAATGGCCGGCATGCTCTACGAATCGCTGCGCGGGAAGATCCTGCCGCTCGGCGATGCGGTGGAGGTATGGCCGGCGCATGGTGCCGGTTCGGCCTGCGGCAAGAACCTTTCCGATGAACGAGTGTCGACGCTGGGGGCGCAGCGGGCGACCAATGTTCCCTTGCGTTTGGCGGCCGCGGGCGACCGCGAGGGCTTCATCCGGTACTCGGTGGAGGGCCTCGGGGCGCCCCCCGCCTACTTCTTCCACGATGCCGCGCGGAATCGTCAAGGCGGCGCCTCGGTGTCGTCCGTGCTCGCGCAGGCCCGCGCCGTTTCGCCGGCGCAGGTCGAGGAACTTTCCGAGGAGGGTGTGCTCGTGCTCGACACGCGGGCCACCGGGTTGTTCAAGCAAGGCCATATCCTCGGCGCGATCGAGGTGCAGCTCGACGGAAATTTCGCTCCCTACGTGGGGTCGGTGCTGCCGCCCACCGCGCCGGTGGTCGTGGTGGCGGAGCCGGGTCGGGAAACCGAGGCGATGACCCGTTTGGTGCGGGTGGGATACGAGAATCTGGTGGGCTGGCTGGACGGAGGGATGGATGCGTGGCGGGCCGCGGGCGGCGAGCGTGCGACCGCGGATTCCATCGAGCCGGCCGAACTCAAGGCGCTGGTGGAGCGCGGCGAGGCTCCCGCGGTGCTGGATGTTCGGACCCCGGGCGAATGGGCCGCGGGCCACATCGGTGCGGCGGTGCACATTCCGCTCGCGGAACTGCCGGACCGGCTGGCGCAGGTGCCCAGCGGTCCGCTCGCGGTGCTTTGCGGATCGGGCTACCGCTCGGCAATTGCCTTGTCGCTGCTGCTGCGCCAGGGTCGCCGGGATGTCCGGGACGTGCCGGGCGGGTGGAAGGCGTACACTGCCGCATGATCCCCCCGTCGCCGCCTCCGCTGCGCTGGAAGGCGGAGAGTTATTTTCAAACCCGTTTGACGGCCGGGGAAGGGATCGAACCTTTCCTCGGCCTCCGCCGTTTTCGTGTGAACGTGACTGGAGAATCGGCCCGGGAGCGCGTTTTCGTGCAATTTTTCTACAAGGACGGGTTCCACCAGTCCAACGACGACCGCGTGTGGTTGCACGATGTTTCCTGGCGTCGCCGCACCGATGGCGGCACGCTGACCCTCGGGCAATTTCGTCCCGCGTTCGGCCGGCAGCGGCTCACCGGCGACCGCGACCTTTTGCTGG
>JBJTRZ010000629.1:0-6208 GCA_046076415.1 Armatimonadota bacterium | reverse complement strand
CGCCTCCCGCGCCACGGCGCGGCTCCCCTCCGGTAAGTCGTCGACCCGGTCCACCAACGCCACTTCGTCGCCCCCGCCGTCGAGGAAGCTCAAATGCCGCCCCGGACGCCGCAGCGGGGACGCTTGGTAGAGCGCCACCTTCACGATGCTGCGCCGGTCCCCCACGGTCATGCGCAGCACGCCCGCCGGCTCGAACCACAACACGATCTCCGCCGGGGACACCACCTCCCCGGCCGTCACCTCGCTCGTCGGCACCGCGCACCTCCCGCAACCCCCGCCCGCACCCGATTCACGACGCAGGCTCCTCGTCGCCGATCGCGATGTCCTCCGACAACGCCTTGCTGGTGCGCGCCTGGGTCTCCACCAGCGAATGGAACACGCCCTTGCGCTCCATGAGCTCCGCGTGCGTGCCCACCTCCACGATCCGGCCCTTCTCGATCACCACCAAGCGGTCCGCGTTGCGCAGCGTGCTCAAACGGTGCGCGATCGCGAACGTCGTCCGCCCGGCGGTCAGATTCCCGAGCGCCTGCTGGATCTTCTTCTCGGTCTCGACATCCACCGAACTCGTCGCCTCGTCGAGGATCAGGATCCGCGGATCGTGCAGGATGGCGCGCGCGATGGAGATGCGCTGCTTCTCCCCGCAGCTGAGCTTGCCGCCCTTCTCGCCCACCTGCGTGTCGTACCCGTCGGGCTTCTGCACGATGAACTCGTGGGCGCACGCCGCACGGGCGGCCGCGAGGATTTCCTCGAACGACGCATCCGGTTTGCCGTAAGCGATGTTCTCCGCAATCGTGCCGTTGAACAGGAACGGCTCCTGCAGCACGATGCCGATGTGCCGCCGCACCGAGCGCAGGTCGATCTGGGTGATGTCGATCCCGTCGATGCGCACCGTGCCCGAATCGGCCTCGTAAAACCGGCACAGCAGGTTGACGGTGGTGGACTTGCCCGCGCCGGAGCGCCCCACCAATCCGATCATCTCCCCCGGAGCCACGTCGAGGTCGATGCCCTTGAGCACCGGATTGGACTTGTCGTAGCCGAAGCGCACGTTCTCGAACGTCACCCGGCCGGCGATGCGCTCGGGGCGGACGCTGTCGGGGCGCTCGTACGCTTCGGGCTGCGAGTCGATCACTTCGAACACGCGCTCCGCACCCGCCATCGCGCGCGAGAACCATTGGTTGACCGCGGAGAACCACTGCAGCGGGCCGTACACCTGCCAGAGCAGCATCTGCACCATGCCCAGGGTGCCCACGGTCATCTCGCCGCGCAGCACCAGCATCCCGCCGTACACCCAGTTGATGATCGATCCCAGTCCGGTCAGGAAGATCATCGCGCCGTTGAAGACATACCAGCGCCGATCCGCGCGCATCCCGGCCTCGGCCAGCTCGTTGTTGCGCGTGGTGAACTTCGCCCACTCGCCCTCCTCGCGCGCGAACGCCTTCACCACCCGGATGCCGTTCATCGACTCGTTGAGCTGCGTGTGCAGCCGGCCCCATTTCCCGCCCACCTTGTGGAACAGCGCGTGGAGCGGTTTCCACATCACCCCGCCCAGCAGCACCACCACCGGCACCGGGGAGAGGATGGCCAGCGTGAGCTTCGGGGCTTGGGTGAGCCCGAACCCGATCACTCCGGCGAGGGTGAGGATGGCGGTGGCCATGAACGGCAAGCCGTCGACGAGGAAGCCCCAGACCCGGTCGGTGTCCTGGCTGACCCGGCTGACGATGGCGCCGAGCTGTTTCTTGTCGAAGAACGAGAGCTGCAGGTGCTCGAGCGAGCGGTAGATGTGCGCGCGCAGGTCCTTGGCGATATTGCCCGACAGGAACGCGACATTCCAGCCCTTGATCGCCTCGATCCCCGCCGAGATCAGCAAGGTGGCGAGGATGCCGGCAACGTAGAGCAGCAGCAGCCGCACCGCGCCCTCCGGCGGGCCGCCGGGACGCAGCAGGATGCCGTCCATGATCTGCCGGGTGAACCACGGCGTGGCGAGGTTGACCACGGTGTTGGCGAACGCGAGGGTGCCCACCAGCACCGCGCGCCAGCGGTAGGGCGCCATGTAGCCGAGGATGCGCCGCAGCACCGCGCCGCGCTTGACGCAGGCGGGGCACCGACCGTCCTTTTCCGGGAGCAGGCGGTTGCACTGCGCACACCGCGTCCGCTCCACCTTGAGCCGCACCGAAAGTGGCTCCCCCTTGGCCAACTGCTCGATGCCGCGGGCCATTTCCGAGAAGCGGGGCGCCTTCGACGCGGTGAAGGCGGCGGCCACCACCAACCCTTCGTCGGTGACGATCTCCAGGCACGCGCCGCCCACCAGCGACTCGGTGCGCGCGGTGCGGATCGAGGCCATCGGAATGCGCAGCAGCACCGTGCCCGCCGCATCGGAAACCGTCACCGCGTCGGTGCGCACCGACACCGTGCGCCGGCCGTAGCGGTAGGCGTCCTCGGGCACCAGATCGGCGGTTTCCTCGAGCAGGACGGCTTCGGAGTTCGGCGACGCGTCGGGAGCGGGCGGGATTGCGGGGGCAGGGGACATGGGACCGCTTCCTTGACGCGGGGGGGGCGGGAAAGTTCCCGGCATTCGGGCGGGGCGCGCGGCGACGCAGGAGATCCGCGGGAACGCCCCGAAACGCCGGGTCGGAGGAATCCCCATGTTCAATGGTCTCGGGATGCATCTGGGCAACCTGTCGCGGCTTTCCAGCGCCAAGAGTCGATCGATTTCGCCGGAGAATTTCACCGGCGCGAAGGGCGAGGGCGCCCGTTCGGTGGACGGTCCGGCGGCGGCGTGCGCGCGCGACCTCGGCCCCGGATGGAAGATCAGCCCGTATGTCCGCATCGCCGCCAAGTCGACGTTCACCCTCGCCGAAATCGACGGTCCCGGAGCGATCCAGCAGATCTGGATGACCCCGACCGGCAATTGGCGGTTCTCGATCCTGCGGGTGTACTGGGACGACGAACCCACGCCGTCGATCGAGTGCCCGGTGGGCGACTTCTTCGCCAGCGGTTGGTGCAAATACGCCCCGTTGTCGTCGCTCGCGGTCTGCGTCAACCCCGGATCCGCGTTCAACTGCTACTGGGAAATGCCGTTCCGGCGCAAGTGCCGCATGACGTTCGAGAACATCGCCGACGACGAGATGGTGCTCTACTACCAGATCAACTACACGTTGACGGAGATTCCCGAGGACGCCGCGTATCTGCATGCCCAGTTCCGACGCTCCAATCCGCTGGCCTACAAGGACGTGCACACGCTTCTCGACGGCGTGCGCGGGCGCGGCCACTACGTGGGCACCTACATGGCGTGGGGCGTCAACAACACCGGGTGGTGGGGCGAGGGCGAGATCAAGTTCTTCCTCGACGGCGACATCGACCCGACCATCTGCGGAACCGGCACCGAGGACTACTTCTGCGGGTCGTACAACTTCGACACCAACGGCCAGTACACGGTCTTCTCGACGCCCTACGCGGGGTTGCATCAGGTCATCCGACCCGACGGCACGTACCAGTCGCAACAGCGCTTCGGACTGTACCGCTGGCACATCGTCGACCCGGTCCGGTTCGAGGAGGACTTGAAGGTGACCATACAGGCGCTGGGCTGGCGGAGCAAGGGCCGCTACCTACCGCTCCAGGACGACATCGCCTCCACCGCGTTCTGGTACCAAACCGAGCCGCACGCGCCGTTCCCGGCGCTTCCCGACAAGGACGGACTCGAAGTTATCTGAACCGTTCGGCTCCGGAGGGCAGCGGGCTTCAGGTCCAGGACGCGGCGAGCGCCCAGCCCGATTGCAGCGCACCCTCCACCCGCCCGCCCGTGCACCAATCGCCGATGGTCGCGATGTCGTTTTCCATGCAGCGCAGGTAGGGCTCGTCGAGCGGGGGGCCGGGCTTGGAATAGCGCCAGCGATGGAGCATGGCGCCGGGGAGGAAGTGCACGCCGAGGCGGCGGGCGGCCGTTTCCAAGGCGGTGCGCACCTGATCCTCGGGATCTTCGAGATGCTCGGCGCTCCAGTCACCGCGCGCGTGCACCACGGCCATCGGGAACGCGCCGGGGCCACGTTTGGTGTGGTCGCGGGCGACCCACGCCAGGCAGGGATCGTCGGTGCATTCGATGGCCGGCCAGCCGTCTCCGAAATCCTCCCGTACCGGCCCGAACAGCGCCCACGCGGGTTCCATGCGCACCGATGCGATGAGCAGGACCGCTTCGGGTTTCATGGTACGGCCCGCGAGGGCCACCAGCTGGGTGGTGGGCATGTTCAGGATCAGGCGGGGCGCGCGGTGCACCGTGCCGTCCTCGGTCGTGACCATCCAGGTTTTATCTTCTTTGGAGACCACGACCGCCCGCGATTGGCATCGGACATCGAGCCCTTCCGCGATGAGACCGGCGAGGGTGCGCATGCCTTCCGGGTAGCACCAGCGCGGATGGCCGTCGGTGCGGGGCACCACCGCCCCCTCGGACCAGGTGGGAAAGCCATGGCTCCAAACGCGCGCCTTGCCGAGGGCCTCGTGGGTGCTCAGCAACGTTTGCATGCGGTCGGACCGGCTCGTGCAGAACTGGGCGCCGTGGTCGACCGGTTGCCCTTCGATCCGGCGGGTCGCGGCTCGGCCGCCGGGCACCCTCCCCTTGTCGAGGACGCGCACGGTGGCGCCGTGGTCGGCAAGATCGCGCGCCGCAGCGAGGCCGGCCAGTCCGGCGCCTACGATGAGGAAATCGAGGGAACCCATGTGATTTGAACAACGCGCGGCGCGGAGTGCGGTTCCGAAATTGCGGGGTCTCGGGACGGGGTTTCGATCACGCGACGCCCGGATGACCGACCGAACGTTGGCAGACGATCACCGTGAGGTCGTCGGTGGCGGTGCCGAACGCGCGGGCGGCGTCGATGACCGCGCGGGCGGTGGCCTCCACTCCGCGCGGCGCCCACTGCGCGAAGACATCGGCGAGGCGCGATTCCCCGAAAAACTCGCCGGATTCGGAGCGCGTTTCGAGCAGGCCGTCGGAGCACAGCATCAACGTGTCGCCGGGGAAGATGTCGAAGCGGCGGCCCGGCGTGGACCAGGTTTCGAAGAGCCCGACCGGCGGTGCGTCCCCGATCGGGGTGGAAATCACGGCGCCGCCGCGGGCGCGGAACAACAGCGCGGCCGGATGGCCCGCGTTCCACAGCGTGAGCGTCGCTTCCGGCGGGTTCATCTCGGCGTAGATCAGGCTCACGAACGAGGCGTCGGGGAGGCGGCGCAGCAGATCGGCGTTGAGACGGGCGAGGGCGGCGTGGGGGGCTCCGATCGGGTCGAGGTGGGGGAAGACGTAGCCGATTCCGGTGGCCACGAGCGCGGCGGCGGTGCCTTTCCCGGAAACGTCGCCGATCGCGATCCCCAGCCGGGTGCTTTCGGGGTCCGCCAGGAAGAGGTGGAAATCGCCGCCCACCTCGCGCGAAGGTTCGGAGACCACGGCCATGGCGAGTCCGGCGACGCTGGGAGGGAGGGGGGGCAGCGACGATTGTTGGATTTCGCGGGCGAGGGCCATTTCCTGGCGGCGTAGTTCCTCGATCCGGTTGCGTTCACTTTCCGCGCGCTCGCGCTCCCGGTCGTCGCGTTCCCGTTCCCGCTCGCGCAGGTTCGCCTCGCGTTCGAACTGCAGCTCGCGTTCGAACGTCTCCCGGTAGCGCGCGAACCACAGTTTGGTTCGGCCCACCAGGAACCCGGTGTAGCCGCCCACGATCACGAAATAGGGGGCCGTGTCGCGCACGACGTTCCATTTGTCGGGTCGATCCGAGCGGAATCCGAACGCGATGGAGAAAAGGGCGGCGAGGCATCCGCTGATCAGGCCGCCGCGGGCGTTGTAGAACAGCGCGGCGACGAAGACGAGCAGGTGGGACTGCGCCAGGAACGGGCTTTCGATGCCTCCGGTCCAGTAGGCGGTGTGCGCGAGGAAGAGTAGGTCGAGCGTCAGCGCGAGGCGGACGGGGAGGCGGCTTGCGGTGCGCCGATGCAGGATGGCGAGCACCGTGCCGTTGTAGGCGAGGAGCAGGAACAGTGCGAGGTAGGTGCCGAAGGGCCGGACCGGGTGCCAAATCAGCATGGCGATGCTGATGGCGGTTTGTATGCCCGACAGGAACCAACGTCCGGTGCGCAGCAGTCCGGGGAACCCTTCGGATTCCAGCATCTCCACTTCGTCGGCGTCGGGAATGCGCCCGATTCGCGCGAAGCCGGTGCGGGGCGGCCGTGC
>JBJTRZ010000628.1:0-14564 GCA_046076415.1 Armatimonadota bacterium | reverse complement strand
TCCCGACGTGCCGGGATCCGATCCGCCTCCACCCGGTTCGGCCACCTTCACCACGCCCCACCAACACCCCCACCATCCTTCGAACGGTTCCCGGCGGCCATCGGCATAGGTTATCCACGCCTCGCCCCGACCGTTCCAATGGATCGTGATCGGGAAATCCGTCGTCGGTCCTTCGAAACGAGCCTTTCCCGAACCATCGGGAAGGTAAACGTACGTGGCTCCATACCCGTCCGAATCGCGATGGCGGAGACCACCGGAACCGTCGTGTCGGAAGGTGCCGGAGGATTCGGTCCACCAATCCCCTGGCGCGTCGCTTCGACTGCTCCACGTGGAGTCGCCATTGGCGAACCATTCCGAGGAGCTCCGGTTGGTCGAACCATCCATCCAGACATTGTTTCCCGTCGACCTACCGGAGCCGTCGGCCTCGCAGTGGGTCTCCCACTCACCCGCGGCACCGGCGAGTTCGCCGGCATCGAACCGGTACGACGACTGCCAGACTTGGGGAAACGTGCTCCAGTCTTCGGGCCAGCGGGTTTCGGCGAAGCCGGCGCCCTCGGATGCCGCCTCGTCGAGGAAGAAATCGTATCGGCTCTTGCCGGGAGCCTCCTGCACGCGTACCCAGAGCCGAAGGAATTCGTCGAAGTAAAACGTCGGAGGAGTCGGATCCTCCTGGCGGGTCGGGCGCGCACGGCGCCGGGAGACTCCGCCTCCGCCGGCCGGTGGCGGACCGAAATTGAGGAATGCGCCGAGCATCGGAGGGGCCGACGCGCCGCCCCCGGACAACCCGCCTCCCGGCGCGCTTGCCGCCAACCCATTTCCCGACATCCCGGCCGACGACAACGCACGGGCTCCGCCGGTGATGCGGGAGTGGAGTTCGAGCACCTTGGAACGGGCCCCACCACCGGATTTGGGAATCGAACCACCACAACCGGAGAGGGTCCATGCCCCCGGAAGCGCGAGCAACGAGAGAAACAAACGCCGTTCCAAGATCATTTCTTCAGGCCTCCAAGTGCGCGATCGTATCGGCTCCCAGTTCGACGATGGCGTCGATGTCGTCCTCCCCAAGGGCATCGGATGCGAACGCCGCCTCGAAAGCGGACGGAGGCAGGTAAACGCCGCGTTCGAGCATGCCCCGGAAAAACGCGGCGAAGCGCCGGGTGTCGGCGCGTTTCGCCGACGCGTAGTCGGTAACCAGCTCCCCTGTGAAGAACAAAGTGACCATGGACCCCACGTGGTTGACCACCACGGGAATTCCGGCCGACCGCGCCGCGGCGGTCCATCCTTCGGCCAGCCGGGACGTCTTCGACTCGAGTCGATCGTAGGGGGGATCTTCCCGCAAGCGGCGCAGCATCGCCCTGCCCGCCGCGACCGCGACCGGATTTCCGGAAAGGGTGCCGGCCTGGTAGACAGACCCCAACGGGGCCACGTGCTCCATGATTTCGCGACGCCCGCCGTATGCCGCCAGCGGAAGTCCCCCGCCGACAATCTTGCCAAGGGTGGTAAGGTCGGGTCGCACGCCATAGCGCTGCTGGGCGCCCCCGTAGGAGAGACGGAATCCCGTCATCACCTCGTCGAACACGAGCAACGCACCGTACCGATCGCACAGCGCGCGCAAGCCCTCGAGGAATCCGGGGGCGGGCGGAACGCACCCCATGTTTCCCGCGACGGGTTCCACGACGATGGCGGCGGTTTCGGCGCCGTGGCGATCCATATGCGCGGAAACGGCGTCCAAATCGTTGTAGGGAACGGTGGCCGTGGCGGACGCGAGTGCGGGCGGAACTCCGGCGGAATCCGGCAGGCCGAGGGTCGCGATTCCCGACCCGGCCTTGGAGAGGAGCGGATCGCTATGTCCGTGGTAGCACCCATCGAACTTGACGATTTGGGACCGTCCCGTGGCGCCGCGGGCGACGCGAAGCGCGCTCATCACCGCTTCGGTTCCCGAGGACACAAGACGCAACATCTCCATCGACGGTACGGCGTCCCGGATTTCCTCGGCGAAAAGGGCTTCGGCCGCATGGCAGGCCCCGAACGTGAGCCCGGCTCGCGCGGCGGTGCAGACCGCCTCGACAATCACGGGATCCGCGTGCCCGGTGATCAACGGCCCCCAGGAACCCACCAAGTCGCGGTAGCGATTGCCATCCACGTCGAAAAGGAAAGCGCCTTCTCCACGTTCGAAGAACACGGGATCCCCGCCCACGGACCGAAAGGCCCTTACCGGTGAGTTGACCCCGCCGGGAAGAATCTCCGCGGCCTTCTGGAACAAGCGCCGGCTCGTGGCATGCGTCCCCATGACGGCATTCTACCAGCCGCCGCCCGAGAGGCTGTCAGGCATTGCTCAGGTCCTTCCCGTCGAGGGTGATCGTTTCCGACCAAGGACCCGCGGAAGGTGTTCCACCGCCGCCGGAGTTACCCCCGAACGAGTTGTTGCCACCACCGATGCTGTTCCCGGCGTTGCCACTGCCTCCACTGTTCCCGTTGTTGCCGCCCCCGGTCGTGGTCCCGCCGGTGGTGGTGGTGTTGCCACTACTTGTCGGTTCGGTCCAGCCTGTGTCCGCCACATGAACGAACGCCTCCTGACACTCCACCGTGCAACTCGCCGCCGCGGCGGTCACCTTGTAGGGGCGCCCCGTGAGCGGACAGGTCACCACGAACGCGAGGCCCTCCGGCGCACCCACCAAGCCGCCGGTCGGGGCGACCCCGGGGCCACCCGCGGTGTAGTTTTCCGCCCATGCGATGGTGTCGCCGGCTGCCGCACCGCAGTAGGTGCCGAAACGCGCCCCGTACGCCGCCTCGGCGCGGAGTATCGTGGAAATGTTCGCGGTGCAGGCACGGGCGGCCGATGTTTTGCGCGTGCCTTGGGCAACGGGCACGGCAATGGCGACGATAACGGTGAGCACCAGGACCACAGTGAGCAGTTCCACCAAAGTGAAGGCGTAGCGGGATGGGCGAAGCATGGAGGATCCTCGGATAAAGTTGCAATATCGCCCCTCGCCCGGGTTCGCCTCGTTGGGCTCCCCGCTTCGTTCCGCCGGTCTGGCACGGAACCTACGATGGCACTTGTCTTCATCCTGTCCCGGCGGGATACCGTGGAAACGTTTTTGGTGGACGGCACTTGTACCGGTTTCCACGACCAGCCCCGAACGCTTCCGCCCCGCTCATCAGGGATTCGACCGATCAAGCAACGCCATAAGTTTCGTTCGGGTCCACGGGTGGTTGGTCGGCAACCCGCCGCCTCCGCCGCCGCCGGTGGTTCCGCCACCGGTGGTCGTGCCCCCACCACCGTTGCCGTTGCCGTTGCCGTTGCCGTTGCCGTTGCCGTTGCCACCGCCCGTCGTGGTTCCTCCACCCGTTGTGGTCGTTCCTCCGCCCGTGGTGGTTCCACTGGTCCAGCCGGTTCCGGTGATGTGGACACTGGCTTGCGTGCATTCCACGGTGCAGTTGGTCGCCGTGGCCGTCACCTTGTAGGCGCCGCCGTTGAGCGGGCACCGCACGACATCGGAGAGTCCTTCGGGCGCCCCCACCAGACCACCGGTCGGTCCCGCCCCCGTACCGGCCGTGTAGGCGGACGACCAACTGGTGGTGTCTCCCGCCACCGCTCCGGCAAACAGCCCGAAACGTGCCCCGTAGGACGCTTCCGCCCGAACAATCGCCGCGATGTTGTTGGAGCAGGCGCGCGCCGCGGAAGTGTCCCTGGTTCGTTGATAAATCGGAACGGCAATCGCGGCGAGGACCGTGAGCACGAGTACGACGGACAGGAGTTCCACGAGCGTGAACGCGTGGCGGTTTGGGCGAAGCATGGAGGTTACCTTCAGATATGTTTCCATCCGCTCGATCCGGGCCGAGCCCGAACGACGGAGCGCCGCAGCGGGTGGAGCGTGAAATCCAACCCCGTGTCGACGATAGGAATTATCTCCAAAAGAACTTCCCTCAAACAGATCGAGCCCCCGCAAAACCACCGGATTCCCCGGGGGAAATACGGGACATGGTATTTCTTCTCGATCGAAAGCGACGGTTGGGGCGAGGGATAACCCGCTCGGAACGGTGTCGCGCAACGAAACGGCGACACCCGGATTTCAGGGGTTGCTGCGGTCGAGTCCGTTTCGCTTCACGGAGCGCTTCCACGGGTGGGACGCCGGAGACCCGTGATATTCGTCGTCCTACCTGCCTACAGCACGCTCCCGGGGCAGGGCACGGTTCCTCGAGCAAGCGCTCCGCCGCTCCGAAGCGAGGCTTTTGCGGGTAGCCGTTGCCACCTACGGAACTCGGAACATGTCGGAGGACGCTGCAAGGAAAAGGATCGACCTTCGGCCAACGACGCCTTTTCAGCGGAGCGGATTGGTTCCATCGGCAAACCGCGGCACCGACGATCCCCGCCATGGACCGCCCAATCCCCGGATCGCCGAACGCACCCACCAGCGTTTCCACTGCCGGGCTTTGCCTTGCCTATTCCGGCAGCCCGTATTCCACGGCATCCACCAGCGCGCGCCAGGACGCTTCGATGATATTCGTGGAAACCCCGACGGTCGACCACGACTTGCCTTGATGGTCCGTGGATTCGATGATCGTGCGTACCCGCGCGGCGGTGCCCTCGCCGGCGGTGACCACGCGGACCTTGAAATCCGTCAATTCGATATCGCGCAGATGGGGATACGCATCGACGAGGGCCGCCCGCAACGCACCGTCGAGCGCGTGCACCGGACCATCGCCCTCCGCCACCGTCAAACGCTCCTGTCCTTCCACGCGCACACGCACCGTGGCTTCGGTGATCGGCTCGGGATCGTTCGCGCGCTTTTCCACCAGCACGCGATACCCCACCAAATCGAAGCGCTTCCGGTGCGCTCCGGTCGCGTCTTTGAGGAGCAGCTCGAACGATGCCTCGGCGCCTTCGTACGAATACCCATCATGCTCGCGCCGGGTCACTTCATCGAGGACCGTGCGCGCGGTGGCCGACCGTTTATCGATGGAATATCCCAGCGCGGCGGCCTTTTGGGCGATCGTCGCCGTGCCGCTTTGCTCGCTCACCGGAAGGCGTCGCACATTGCCGACCGTTTCGGGCTCGACATGTTCGTACGCGGAGGCATGCTTCGCGATGCCATCAACGTGCAGGCCGGCCTTGTGCGTGAACGCATTCCGGCCCACATACGCAGCCCGAGGATTGGGAGCCATGTTCGCCACTTCGTCGACGAAATGGGACAAACCGGTGAGTTCGCGCATGGCATCGGCATCAAGGCAGTCGTAACCCAATTTCAGGCGCAGGTTTGCGACAATGGGAATCAGGTTCGCGTTTCCGGTACGCTCTCCGAACCCATTGATCGTCCCCTGCACCTGGGTTGCACCCGCGCGAACGGCCGCGATCGCGTTCGCGGTGCCGCAATCGCCATCGTCGTGGGGATGCATGCCAACGGCCGTGTTGGGGAATTGCGACACCACGGCACCGATGATGTCCCCGACCTCGTGGGGCATGGTTCCCCCATTGGTGTCGCAGGGAACCAAAACGTCCACGCCCGATTCCACCGCCGCCGACAACGCGGCGAGGGTGTACTCCCGATCAAGTTTCCATCCATCGAAGAAGTGTTCGGCGTCGAGGATCACTTCCTTGCCATGCGCCTTGAGGTAGGCGACCGATTCCGCGATCATGCGGAGGTTCTCCTCGAGGGTGGTGCGCAGCACATCGGTGACTTGCCATCGCGAGGATTTGGCCACCAACGTGACGACCGGAGTCTGAGCCGCAAGCAGATGCGCGAGGAACGGATCGTTATCGACCTGGCTCCCCGCCTTGCGTGTGGAACCAAAGGCGCAAAGGCGAGCGCGTCGCATGGGCGTCTCGCGCATGCGCGCGAAAAACTCCGTGTCCTTGGGCACCGCTCCCGGCCATCCGCCTTCGATGTAGTCGATGCCAAACGCATCCAATCGACGGGCGATACGGATCTTGTCCTCTACCGAGAAGGAGATTCCCTCCATCTGCGATCCGTCCCTGAGCGTCGTGTCGTACACCGCGATCTTCATTAGGAATTCCTGACGTTTCCTGGTCCCGGTCCGCACTCCGACCCCACCGGCCGAGCCGCCTCATGGGACCCGAAGCCCTACGCGGCCCCGACTAGGAAAACGGATTATACCGACCGGCACTCCGACGAACCATGGCCTCCGAACGCGCCCTCAAAAGGCCTGTCCCAAGGACACATAGGTCTGGAGGCGATTGCCGTAGGCGAAGTCCAATCGAATCGGCCCGAGCGGGCTGGCGAACCGCAGGCCGGCACCGTATCCCGTTTTCATTCGCCCCCCGGAGGTCGTTTGGCCGGGAGTCCATGCCCCGCCGTGATCGACGAACACGACTCCGACCAAACCCGAACCCATGGGAACGCGCAATTCGGCGCTGGCCAGCGCCATCCGAGTGCCACGGATGGAGTAGATGTCGTAGCCGCGGAGCAGGTCGAATCCCCCCACGAAGTACTGCTCCGAAAGCGGCAGGGCGCCTCCGGACGTGCCCAGCAAGACGCGACCGGCCAGCGACGCGTCCTTGCCCGCGAGACCGTCCCATGGCAGATAACGGCGAACATCCACCGTGTCGAGCGTGAAATCGCGCCGTCCGCCGAACAAAGAGCTGCCCACCTCGTGCGAGAGGGCCGCATACCCGCCGGTACGCGGAAAATCGGTGCGCCCCCGCCGATCCTGCTCCAGCCGAACCGCAAACGTTCCTATCCGCGTGTTCGCGTTCGCGAGTTCATCGAGCGGCGGATTCAACCGATCCGGCACCGAGTCGTAACCGACCTTTTCGGATCGAACGCGCACCCCGGCGTTCCATCCGGACGGGATACGTCGCCCGACCCCGCCGGACCAGCCAGCCCGTCGTTCGTAGTTGCGCAGGGTTTCGACGGTATTGCTGAACGTGGGTAGGAAAATCGTGTTTTGATCGTACGCGGACAATTCGTACGAGTATCCATCGCGGCCGAGTGCCGGATGTCGAAGCCCGATCCGGAACGCTTGACGAGCGTTCTCCTGGGCAAATCCACCGTCGGGCAACACCACGATCCGGGCCCAACGTTGCCACTGCAGATCGAAGCGTTCCGCGGTGCCCATCAGGTTGTTTTCGGTGATCGACGCAAATCCGATGAAGCCGGTGCCTTGACCGTAGCCGACCGTGGCGGCAACGTTTCCGGTTTGGCCTTCCTTGACCCGGACCACGACATCGACCTCGCCCGAGGGTGCGCCTTCCGCCGGATCGTCCGCCGCACGCGCCGACAGGAACACATCGTCGAATATTCCCAATCGACCCAGTCGAGCGCGGTCGTCGGCGGCGATCGCCTCGCGCCACACCATCCCCGGAACCAAATCGAGCGCCTTCCGGATGATCGCGGCCCGCGTTTTGGTGTTTCCCGTAATTTGGACCGACCGGATCCGACCCTCCGCAATCTGGAATTCCAATCCGTTGGTGGTTTCCACGATGCCCACGACGTGCGCGAGGGTGTAACCGAGCTTGCGGTAGTGGGCCTCGATCGCTTCGGCCGCCGCACGGCGCGCCGCCGCGTCGTCGCGCCCCGACAAAGCATCGCTCGCGATTCGGGAAACGGCGGCGGAATCGAGGGCGCGCGTGCCCGACACCGTCGCTCGCGGCGGTTGGGCCTGCGCGACTGCCACCGCCACGCAGGAAATGGACGCCCCCATCAGGATTCGAGGAAAACGCATGCCTCCACCTCGCGAACGATCATCGTACAAACCAAAACGGGCCCGCCGGAACGGCGGACCCGACAATCCCATCGAGACACCCTCAGCGCGAGGCGGCTCCCACCAGCAGGGCGGTCACGATCCACGCGATGGCGATCGTGCGGGTGTAGTTCGACAAAACCTCGTCGTAACCCGCCTTGCCGCGGAAGTTGCCTCCAGGGGTGTTGACCACGCCGCCGCCGAACCCTTCGTTCTTGGGCGTCTGCGCGCTGACCACGAAGATCAACAGCAGCGAGAGCACGAAAAGGACGACCGTAAGGATCGTGGCGACGATCGACATCACTTGGCCTCGGTGTCGGACTTCGCTTCCGGCTTGTCCTCGTCCATCACCGACTTCTTGAACTCGCGAATACCTTCGCCGAGCCCCTTTGCCAGTTGCGGAATCTTGGTGCCGCCGAAGAGCAGCACGGCGACCACGCCGATCACCGCCCACATCTCCCAATTCGCCCAGTACGCAAACACAGGCAACATAGTCACTCCACTCCTTGCACCCGTAGCGTCAAACGCTCGGCGACGTTGCAGATTCTCGGGTTGCAACCGGATTTTCCGGCTCGCTTCCCTCCCCAATCACGACGGACTCCACCGCCGCCGGCTCCGAAGATTCGCCCGGAATCACGGGCTCGCCACCCACGTCGGAATCCGACGACTCCCCCGCGCTTTCCGAAGCCGTGGCGGTCGCGGTTCGACGGCGACGCGGCTTGGGAACGTCGGTTGACGGGGAAGACTCGCTATCCGACTCGGAAACGCGCTTTCGTGAGCGCCGCGGCTTTTCCACGATCGAACCATCCACCGATTCCGCAGAGGGCTGCTCGGCCACGGCCTCGTCCGCGCCCCCCTCCGCGACCGCCTTCTTGCGACGCGTACGCTTCGGCTTCTCGGAAGCGGCCTCTTCCACGCCCGATTGTGCCTCCGAATCCCCTGGAGCCGCCTCGAGCGCAGGCGCATGCCCGTCGTCGAGGCCGTATTGGTCGAGCGGCGTGTCGGCCGGAGGCGTGTATTGATACGACGAAGAACTGTCGTAGTTCGACGAACTGTAGTAATCGTAGGAGGACGACGAGTGGCCGTCCAGGTCCAACGCCCGCTGCATGTCGCCCGACATTTTGCGCAACTCGCGCATCGCATTGCCGAGCTGGCGGCCGATTTCCGGAAGCTTGTGGGGCCCGAAGACGACCAGCGCAACCACGAGGACAATGATCAGGGTTTGGGTGTTGAGTAGGGCGAACAACGGCATCGAACGGTCTCTGGAGGCAAGTATATCGCGACGAAACCGGCCGTTTCAACCGGACGCCCTTCGCTTGACAGCCCCACCCCGGTGCCGTAAAATCAGCCCGCTCCCGTGCCCAGATGGTGAAATGGTAGACACGCCAGTTTCAGGAGCTGGTGCCGCAAGGCGTGCGAGTTCGAGTCTCGCTCTGGGCATCGATCGGCGCCCCCGCATCGCGGGGGCGTTTTGTTTTGGAGGCCTCAACGCTTTCGGCGGCGACCACGCGGACGACGCTCGGCGTCTTCCGCCTGAGCCTCCGAAACCTCTGCCGGACCCGCTTCCTTCCATAATGCGAGGGTCGCGGGGTCCGCGATGGGCGCCAAGCTGCCCGGCATGACCAGCGCGTGGGGCACCTTGCGCGACGGACTGTCCGGCGTGGAATGGCCGAAGGCGAGGACCTTTCCGTCGTAGACGATCGACGTGCTGAATCCCGAATCCATCAGGAACGCCTCGCGGATACCGGCGGCCGCCGCGCCGCGAGCCATGGTGGTCGTGGTGACCACCTCCCGTGTCGCCCCCAAGACCACCTCGCCCGCCTCCGTGATTCCCAGGAACGCGCGCTTGCGGGGGTCGTTGAAGTCCCGGGCCGCATACGGTTCGATTTCGGATCGTTTGCGGGCCACACCCTCGTGCACGATCCAGGCTCCCGCGAGGAAACAGTCGGTCATGCCGGGCAGCAGGCGACGTACGCCCGTCTCGTCGTCGAACATCGCCGGTTGGAACGGCGCAACCACCAACTTGCCCTCGCCCCACGCGATCAACGGCCGGTTCACCAATTTCGCCAGACGCTCCGGGTCGCGGTCGGGCAGATACTCCCCTTCGTTGCGAGCCCGGAATGGCCCGATCATGGCGTTGTCGGTTCCGCGCAACGCGGCGTTCACGAAGAAAGTGCCGTTCATGCCCGCCACGCCGCCCGCCTCGCGAACGTACGTGCCTACGCTTTTGCGTCCCCCCGACAAATCCCGCACCGAAAGGGGAAGTCCCCCCTTGACCAACACCAAGCCGACGCCATCGAATTCGCCAGCCTCGAGCCGAACCGGCTGATCCGCGATTTCCGTTTCGAACACCGCAGCCGGAGCGTAGCGTGCGGCGTCGCGGGATTCCTCCCATGCCTTCCGATACCGGCTGTGGATGGTGCGGTTCAACCGCAAAATCGAAGGCGACTCCTCGGCGGGACCGGCATGCATGGTGAAGGCCATGGTGTAGCCGGCGCGCTCCACCGCCGCGAACGTTTCCGCGTCGCCCTTGCCCACCGGATACGCGAAGTACGGCACGGGATGCCCCAATTCACGCTCCAGGACCGCTTTGGAATCGATCAATTCCTTCTTCTGCTTCTCCAGGGAAAGCAGGCCGATGTCGTCGGGGTGCGACACGGTGTGCGAGGCGATCTCGACCAAGCCCGAGCCTTCGAGGTCGCGTAGCGTATCCCAGTCCATCTTCGGGTGGGGTCCGGACTTGTTGCCGACAAACCCCGTATGGACGAACATCGACGACGGAATACGCCGCTCCTTCAGTATGGGAAACGCATTGTCGTGGAAGCCTTGGTAATTGTCGTCGAAGGTGAGCACCACCGCGCCATCGGGAACCGCCTCCCCGCGCACCAAATGCCGGTGCAATTGGTCGAGGGTGATGAAGGAAGCTCCCTGTTCCTCGAACCAGTCGAGCATTTCCTTGAGTTCGTCGACGGTGCAGTCGAAATAGACACCGCCTTCCCCGCGCTCCGCCACGACATCGTGGAACATCAGGATCGGAATGCGTCGATCCAGCGACCTCGGGTGCAGCGGCTCCAGCCGCGTGGCGTCGAACGGAGGAACCTCCGGCGCCTTGGGTTCCTCCACGACCACGGGAGGTACGGGAGGAGGCGCGGGGGTCGGGCGGCGACGCGCGCACCCGATGGAAATCATCGCCGCGAGGGCGAGCATCCCAAGACGGAATCGGTAGGTCATCGAAGGCATGGAGGGCAGGTCGGGTGCGCCCATCGCGCGCCCGACCGAGTATACGACACCGCTACGGAGCCTTTCGGGTCCAGGGTTCCCCGCCGTTGTGGTCGGGCAGGGGGTCGATTCCCCGCTTCCCCGGCACATCGTACTTGCCATGGAATCGCTCCAGTCGGGCACGCAATTCGGCGAGCGCGCCAGCGCACTCGGGGTCCGCGATGCGATTGGTGGTTTCCCTGGGATCGCGCTCGAGATCGTAGAGTTCGTCGCCCACGTGCGGCGCCCAGCGGACGATCAATTTCCACCGATTCGTGCGGACCATCCGAGCGTTTCCATACTCGCAAAACGTCGCGTCCCGCCACGCGCCCCCGGTCTTTCCCAGAACGGGGAGCACATCCGCCCCGGGAGAATTCCGGGCCCGCTCCGCCTCCTCGGTTTCCCGTGCCCCGGCGGCCGCCAGCACGGTGCGGAACAGGTCGCAGTGGTCGAAGGGGCCATCGAAGACACCGACGGGCACGCGTCCGGGCCAACGCATCAGGCACGGCAGGCCGATCGACTCGTCCAGGAAATTCTGAGGAACCGTGGCGTTTCCCTTGAGCCAAAGCCCATGATGGCCGTTCATGTGGCCGTGATCCGACGTGTAGACCACCAGTGTGTCGTCGAGCCGACCGTCCGACTCCAACACATCCAGCACCTCGCCCACCTGTTCGTCGATATATTCGACGGCGGCGGCGTATTCCCGCAAACGGCGACGGTGTTCCGCCTCCACCGGCTTGAGTCCGTTCACGGGTTTCGCGGCGCCCCGGTAGGTTTCCCTCGGAATCGTGGGGAATTTCGACCGGGCGTGCCGGGCCGCAAGCCGGGCAGGCTGGTCCTTGAACGGCGCATGTGTGGCGACGTAGCCCACGAATAGGAAGAATGGGCGTTCCTTGTCGGTTGCCAGGAAGTCGACCGCCTTGCGGGTCACGAAGGCCTCCCGCCGTCCCTCCCATACGACCGGCCGCCCATTCTCGGCGAAGCGGCACGTCCCTCGGTGGGGATATTGCTCCTTGTTCTCGCCCAAATAATAATCGAACCCGGGTTGCGGCTCCCAACTTCGCCCGCAATGCCATTTGCCGGCGAAACCCGTACGGTAGTTCGACGCCGAAAGCACCTCGGCCAAGGTTCGTTCCTCGGAGAGCCAAGCCCGGTCGCGGGTCGGCTCGTGAATCCAATCGTGGACTCCGTGCTGGGAGGGAATGCGCCCGGTCCAGAAAGAGGCACGTGCCGGGGAACACACCGGGCACGGCGTGGTGGCGCGCGTGAACCGGGTGCCCTCGGCCGCCAGCCAATCCAGCGTGGGAGTCCGCAATTCCCGCGCTCCATAACACCCGCTGGCCCACTTCCCATGATCGTCGGTGAGGAAAACAAGGATGTTTGGTCGTCGCATGCCCTTGCATTCCCCCGAACCCGCCCCGGCTCCTGCGCCCTCGGCAGGACGGGACCCGTTCGATGTGGAATCGTGGCCGGTGCCTCCACCCATGCGAACCCTTGGCAGGACCGGACTGCGCGTGCCGGCGATCGGACTGGGGTGCGCCGGAATCGGTTTGCCGGAAGTCGACGATTCGACCGCGACGGCCACGATCGAGCGTGCTTTGGAACACGGCCTCCGGTTGATCGATACCTCCCCCCTTTACGGAGAGAGTGAACGGCGCGTCGGCCAAGCGCTCCGCGGTGTTCCCCGCGACCGGTTCGTGCTTTCCAGCAAGACCGGCACCCACCCGGCGCGACGCGGAGACTATTCCCGCGATGCAACTTTGTGGAGCATCGAAAACTCCCTCCGCCTGCTTGGGGTCGACCGCCTCGACATCGCGTTCGTGCACGACCCGGATTCGATGGAACCCGTCCTTGCGCCCGGCGGAGCGCTCGACACGCTCGAGGAATTGCGCGCCCAAGGGGTCGTGGTGGCCATCGGCCTCGGGCAACGTCGGTTCGACTTTCACCGGCAAGCCCTTGAAACCGCCCGCTTCGATGCACTGATCACGTTCAACGATTTTCATCCGCTCCGCACGAGCGCGGCCAAATCGGGGTTGCTGCAATTGGCCGCTTCCCGGGAGACCGCCGTCCTGAACGGATCACCGCTGTCGTTCGGCCTGCTTGCCGCGGATACGACGGATCCCGATATTCGCCGCCGGTACGCGTGGCAACCCCGCGAACTCGCACGCGTGCCGGAATACCAAGGTTACTGCCGGGACCGGGGTGCCACTCCGGAAGGCGTGGCTTTGGCTTTCTGCCTGCGCGAGCCCGGTATCCATGCGACCCTTTCCGGAGCAAAGACGCCCCGCGAGCTGGATCGCAATCTCGAGGGTGCGATGGTCGAATTCGACACATCCTTTTGGAACGACCTTTCCGCATTGGGACTCGACGAAGGCGAGGAATGACGCATGGCCCCTGAACGAACCCCTCTTTGGAACACGACGCCGCCCGGACCCACGGGCGGGGATGGCAATGAACGCGACACGTCCGCCCCGACGGACGGGCGGGTCGCCGGACGCACGGTGATCCGCCTGACCGGAGTTGCATCGGCCTCGATCGATGTGCACCTGCCTCCGGTGGAAAAGCGCACGGGCGCCGGCATCGTCGTGTGTCCGGGGGGCGGTTTCCACATCCTCGCGATGGACCTCGAAGGCACGGAAGTCGCGGAGTGGTTGAACGGACTGGGCGTGGCGGCGTTCGTGCTTCGCTACCGCACCCCGACGGCGTCGGGAAAGACCCCGTCGACCGGCCCCGCGATAGATGCGCAACGGGCGCTGCGCACGGTCCGGAGCCGAGCGCGCGAATGGGGGGTTCGCCCCGACCGGGTAGGCATCCTCGGCTTCAGCGCCGGCGGAAAGACCGCGGCCGTCGCCATGACACGGGCGGGAAAGCCCCTCTACGAACCGGTCGACGCCATCGATCGGGAAGACTGCCGAGCCGATTTCGGGATCCTTGTCTACCCGGCGTGGCTTGTCGACGACCGCGGAGCGATCGCGCCCGAGAATCCGGTCGGGCCGAGCTGTCCGCCCTGTTTCCTGGCGCACGCCGCGGACGACCCGATCCCCGCGGCGAGCAGCATCGGTTTCTTCACCGCGCTCCGCGGTGCGAAGGTGCCCGCCGAGCTGCATGTCTGGGAATCCGGTGGACACGGATATGGGCTTCGCCCGAACCCGGATCAACCGGTCACCACGTGGCCCGCCCGCTGCGAAGCGTGGCTCCGAACGCGACGTCTGTTGGGGAAAGCCTGACGTATGCCATTTGAAATCGATCTCGACGGCGATTGGTCGTTGCATTGGTCCGACGACTTTCCGGAGTTCCTGATGGCCGAGGCCGACCCGGTCCGGCACGGGCTCCCGGCCGCGGTGCCGGAACCGGTCCACTCGACGTTGATGCGCCACGGACTTCTGGAGGACCCGAACCAAGGCATGGCGTCGCTGCGAGCCCGTTGGGTCGAGGAACAATTCTGGGTCTATCGCCGCACGTTCGAGGTTCCCGCGTCGGCTGCCGGACAATCCGCGTGGCTGGTCTTCGACCATCTGGAAACCGACGCCGTGGTGCTCGTGAACGGGGTCGAGGCGGGCCGGCACCGCAGCGCGCATCGTCCCGCCCGGTTCGACGTCGGCTCG
>JBJTRZ010000627.1:0-3655 GCA_046076415.1 Armatimonadota bacterium | reverse complement strand
GGTGGTGCAGGCGGTGGCGGTGCACGATGGCGAAGCGATCACCGTCTTCGCCCTGAATCGCGATCCGAACGGCGCGCCGGCGGAGCTCGACGCGACCTTGCGCGGATTCGGCGAATTCCGCACCGTGCGCCACACCGTGCTTCGAAACGACGACCTCAAGGCGGTCAACACGGCGGAAGCGCCCGAAACCGTGATCCCCGTGGAATGGGCAACTCCCGAGTTTCGCGACGGTTTCCTGCGGGCCATATTGCCTCCCTACTCATGGAACGTGCTCCGTCTCGTGCCCTGACACCCCCAGCGATGCTCGACCGAAGGACCCTGCTACGCGCGCTCGCCGTACCCCCGCTCGCCACGGCGGCGGGGTGCCTCGGCGGCTCGCACGGGAAGATCGTGCTCCGTTTTTGGAACGGATTCACGGGACCCGATGGACGCACCATGCTGAAGATGGTCCGTCGATTCAACGCAACCCATCCGGGCATCGAGGTGGTGATGCAGCGGATCGACTGGGCGACCTACTGGAACAAGCTGTTCGTGGCGGGTCTCGGTGGACGGGCGCCCGAAGTGTTCGTGCTCCACACCCGGTCGCTCGTGCGTTTCGCCAAAGCCGGTTTCACCGCCCCGCTCGATCCGTTCCTTGCCGATTTCCCGGTCGGCGACATGGACGCGAACGTGCTAGAAGCGGCCCGGGTCGGCGATCGTCAAATGGGCCTTCCGCTCGACGTGCACGCCATGGGCATGTACGTCAATCGACGCTTGTTCCGCGACGCCGGCTTGGATCCCGATCGCCCCCCGACGGACCGCGAAACGTTCGTGGACGCGATGCGCCGCATGCGCCGCCCGGCGGCGAACGGAGAACCGGACCGGTGGGGCTTCGTCTTCACCAACTTCGAAACCTGCACCTACACGTTCCTACGCCAATTCGGCGGCGCCTTGTTCGCGGCCGATAGCGATGTTCCCACGTTCGACCGTCCCGAGAACATCGACGCGCTGGCGTGGTGCCGCTCGTTGATCGCCAACGGCTTGGCTCCCGAACCGGAGAATTTCGATTCCTGGATCGGGTTTCGCCAAGGCCGTGTCGGAATGGCATTCGAGGGCATCTACATGCTCGCGGACTTGCTCAAGCAACAGGATCTGGACTTTTCCGGAGCTCCGGTTCCACAAGTGGGTTCGGCACAGGCGGTTTGGGCCGACAGCCACAATCTATGCATTCGCGCCGGCCTTTCCGACGACATCGCACGGGCCGCATGGACGTTCATTCGCTGGCTCTCCGAAGAATCGCTCGACTGGGCGGAGGGCGGCCAGGTGCCCACCCGGCCGAGCCTGCGCGACACGGCCCGTTTCCGGGCGATGGCCGTCCAATCCGCCTTCGCGCGCCAAATCCCGATCGTCCGCTATCTCCCGCAGCTACCCTTCGTCTTCGAGTATTTGACCGAATACGATCTGGCTGTCGAAAAGGTCCTGCGCGGCAAGTCGACTCCTGCCGAGGCGCTCGGCTCCGCCCAAGCGCGTGTCGAGCAAGTGCGGAACCGGGAATCCGCCCCCCCGGGGAGTCGGGCATGACGGCACGGCGCTGGTCGGGGTGGTGGTTCGCCGCGCCGCATCTCCTCCTGTTCGTCACCTTCGTGGTGGGGCCACTCCTTTTCGGTCTTGGCCTGTCGTTCCATCGCTGGGACATTCTTTCGAATCGGCCGGCAACATTTGTTGGTTGGGACAACTATCGCGAGGCCATTTCGGACGAGTACGTCGCCAAGGCCCTCGGCGCCACGCTCCGCTTCGTCGCCATGGCGGTCCCCTCCACCCTGCTGGTCGCGCTCGCGCTCGCCGCCGGCCTGGCCGCGGTGCCGGAGCGGCGCCAGGCGTTTTGGCGGGCCGTTTGCTACCTTCCGCATTTGATGACGGTTTCGGTGGTCGGACTGTTGTGGCGCTGGTTCTACAACACCGAGTTCGGTGTTTTCAACGCGTTGCTGGCCCCGCTGGGGATCAAGGTGGCGTGGCTGTCGGACGTTCGCTGGGCAATGCCCGCGATCGTCGCCATGACCGTCTGGTGGACCGTGGGAGCACCGATGCTCGTGCTGTTTGCGGCGATCCGCAACGTGCCGGAGGCGTATCTCGAAGCCGCCGCCCTCGATGGCGCCGACGCTTCGCAGCGTTTCACCCGGATCACGCTGCCCCTGCTCCGCCCCGTGTTGCTGTTCTCCACCGTCATGAACGTCATCGGATCGTTCCAGGTTTTCGGTCAGGTGTACATGATCACGCGGGGCGGACCCGAACTCTCCACCCGTACGCTGGTTCAGTACATTTACGACACCGCTTTCAACCACTACCGCATGGGCTATGCGGCGGCCCTTTCATGGCTGCTCTTCGTGGTGATCGTGGTCTTCTCGGCGCTGCAATTCCGGCTGATGCGGACGGAGCGGCTTCGATGACGGCGCCGCGCCTCGAAGGACCGCGTGTTCATTTGCGCGCGATGGCCGACTCCGATTTCGACGCATGGTTCGCCATCGTTTCAAATCCCGCCGCCATGCGGTACTGGTCCTGCCCCGCCCACACGGAACGGGATTCGGCACGGGTCGTGTTCGACGCGATCCGCCCCGGGGACGACGAACCGGACGCCGTTGCCTGGGCGATCGCGGACGCGACCGACATGCTCGTTGGAACCGTTGCTTTGCACCGAATGGACCCTGCCAACGAGCGGGCCGAAGTCGGATACATGCTGGCACCGTCCCTTTGGGGCCGGGGTTTCGCCTCGGAAGCCGTTGGATTGGTCCTTTCCCACGCGTTCGGACCGCTTGGACTGCGACGGATCGAGGCCGATACGGACCCCCGCAACACGGCATCGATTCGCCTGCTCGAGCGGCTTGGGTTCCAACGCGAAGGGTTGCTCCGCGAAAGGTGGCGTGTCGCGGACGAAATTTCGGACACGGCGCTCTACGGATTGCTCGCACGGGAATGGAGGAACCTCCCATGAACCGAGGGCGCAACCGACCCGCGGAATTCCTGATCGGGCTCGCGGGTGTTTTGTTCGCCCTTCCCGTCCTGCTCTTGTTCGTGACCGCGCTCAAACCCGACGCGGAAATCGTCGCGTTCAAGAGCCTCCTGCCGAAGAGCCCGACCCTCGGCAATTTCCGTGAAATTCTGGGTACGCCCGAGGAAATTCCGCTGGCGCGATGGTTCCTCAACTCGGTGGCCGTCGCCACCGCGACGAGCCTACTGGTGCTCGCCACCAGCTCGCTCTCCGCCTATGCGTTCAGCCGCCTCGACCTTCCCGGGAAACGATGGGTGTTTCCCATCGTGATCGGCACCTTGATGATTCCGGGCCAAATTCTGCTGGTTCCCGTCTATCTGCTGCTCAACACGCTGCGTTGGCTCGACACGCCCCTTGCCCTCGTCGTGCCGCCGGCGGGTGGTGCTTTCGGCTTCTTCCTGCTGCACAGCTTTTTCCAAGGGATCCCCCGCGAACTCGAGGAAGCCGCCGAAATCGACGGATGCTCCCGGATGGGACGCTTCCTCCACGTGATTCTTCCACTGTCGCGCGCTCCCTTGGCCGCGCTCGCGATCTTCACGTTCGTGGGGTCCTGGAACGACTTCCTCGGGCCGCTCGTGTTCCTCGATTCGGTCGATCGCTACACGCTTCCCGTGGGCATCGCCCTTTTCC
>JBJTRZ010000626.1:0-4090 GCA_046076415.1 Armatimonadota bacterium | reverse complement strand
ATGAACGCCACGTAGGCGTCGCCGATGCGGGGCGGAAGCAGGGCGGCCACGACATGCGCGCCGTCCATGGGATGCACGGGCACCAGATTGAACGCGAATTGCGAGACCGCAATGCCGATGGTGGCCACCAGGAAAAGGGCCACATAGCCCAGCACGGGGCCGGCGTCGCCGCCGCCACCCTCGAGGAACCACCGTACCGGAAACGCGAGGACCGCGGCGTGCGCCAGATTCGCGAGCGGGCCGGCGACCGCCACCAAAGCGCTGCCGATCCGCGGCCCGGGACGCAGTTTCGTGGAATCCACTTCCACCGACTTGCCCCAGCCAAGCGGTAGGCCCACGGCCATGGTCACGCACATCACCAACGTGCCCAGCGGGTCGAGATGGCGCAGCGGGTTGAGGCTCAAACGCCCCGCCGCACGCGGACCCGGATCGCCCAAACGATCCGCCATCCACGCGTGCCCGACCTCGTGCATCGCCGTGGTCCAGAGCACCGCCAAGGTCAACCCGATCCACATGCGCCAATCGCCAAACGGCGCGTAGGCGAAAAACTTGGAATGCGGTCCGAAGGCGAGCTCGAGCAGTTGCTGCATACGGAGATCTCCGAAGGGGCGGGAAACGGTTCCCCAACCTTACCACACCGGGCCCTCCGCGCCGACGGAGCGTCGGTGGCCGGTGCTACAATGCAGACCATGCCCGCATTCTCCCGCCGCGCGCTCGCCTGCGCGCCGTCGCCCACGCTCGCCATCACCGCCAAGGCCAATCAAATGAAGGCCGACGGCATAGATGTCCTCGCCTTCGGAGCCGGAGAGCCCGATTTCGACACGCCGCGCCACATCAAGGACGCGGCGGTGGTCGCTCTGGAAAGAGGGTTCACCAAATACACGCCGTCGAGCGGAATCCCGGCCCTCAAGAACGCCATCGCGGCCAAACTCGCCCGCGACAGCGGCCTCGAATACAAGCCCTCCGAAATCATTGTCAGCTGCGGCGGTAAACACTCCCTCTACAACATCTTCCAGGTGCTGATCGACGACGGCGACGAGGTCGTGGTGCCGGCGCCGTACTGGGTCAGCTACCCGGAACAGGTCAAGCTCGCCGGGGGCGTTCCCGTGATCGTCCCCACCACCGACGCCGAGGGCTTCGCGCCCTCCATCGACCAAATCCGCGCGGCCCTCACCGCGCGCACCCGAATCGTCGTGCTCAACTCCCCGTCGAATCCGACCGGCGCCATGTGGCCGCGGGCCACCATCGAGGCCCTCGCCGAACTCGCCGTCGAGCGCGACCTCACCATCGTTTCCGACGAAATCTACGAGAAAATCGTCTACCCCGGCTCCACGTTCGTTTCGATCGCCACCCTCGGGCCGGAAATCAAGGCGCGCACGCTGGTATGCAATGGTCTGTCGAAGGCCTATTCGATGACCGGGTGGCGCCTCGGGTACGTGGCGGGCGATGCCGCGGTGGTGGCCGCGATGGGGCGGTTGCAGGATCAAGTGACCAGCAACCCGACGTCGATCGCGCAGCACGCCGCCGTGGCGGCCCTCGACGGCCCTCAGGAATTCCTCGGCGACTGGGTCGCCGAATTCGACCGACGCCGACAGGTGATCGTCGCCGGGCTCGACGCCATTCCCGGCGTGCGGTGCCGGATGCCCGAAGGAGCGTTCTACGTCTTCCCGAACATCGCGGGATTGATCGGACGAACGACGCCCGGCGGCGCCCGATTGAACGATGGCGACGACGTGGCGGCGTACCTGCTCGAGTCGGCGCGCGTGGCCGTGGTGCCCGGTTCGGGCTTCGGAGCGCCGGAGTACGTGCGCCTTTCGTACGCAACATCGATGGAGACCATCGCCCGGGGGATCGAGCGGATCGGGGAAGCGGTCGCGGCGCTGAGTTGAGCGAGCCGGCCCGCGAGGCCTTCGGTGCGGCGTGGGGTTTTCCCCCCGAATCGCCATGGCTGGAACGAGCGCTGACCCACCGCTCGGCGGATGCGGAGCAGGGGCGCGTGGCCGAGCGGCTCGAGTTCCTCGGGGATGCGGTGGTGGGGGCGACCGTCGCCAAGGCGCTGTACGAACGCATGCCCGGCGATGTCGACGAAGGTGCGCTGACCCGCGCCAGGGTCGCGGTGATTCGCCGGGAGACGCTGGCGGACGCGGCGCGGCGACTGGGACTCGACGGCTTGGTGGCGATCGGGGGAAACGAGCGCAAATGGCGGCGCAACGAGCAGGACCGGCTCCTCGCCGATACCTACGAGGCGGTGGTCGGTGCGCTCCAATGCGCGGTCGGGTCCGCCGGCGCCGAAGCGTTCGTGCGCCGAACGTTGGCGGACGCGATCGAACGGGCGGCGCAGGAACGGCCGGGTCCGGATCCGAAGACCGAGTTTCAGGAACGGGCCCAGGCGCTGGGATGGCCGACACCGATCTACCGCATCGTCGCCCATCAAACCGATGGGGTCGCCCACCGGGTCCGTGCCGAGGCCTTGGTCGGCGAGGAAGTGCTGGGAACGGGAGTGGGGCCCAACCGACGCGGCGCGGAGCGCGAGGCGGCGTTGGCGGCGCTCGACAAACTCGCGGGGCTTGCGGGAAAGGATGGTTTGCAATGATGGAAATCCATGGACGGACGATGGGCCGTCGGGAATTGGCGCGACGGGTCGGTGATACGGTCCAAGTCGCGGGCGTCGAGCGCTTCGTCTACGACGATGGCGTGCAGGACGGCGTCCGCGCCGCCCGGGTGCGCTCGGGGGGCGGCCTCGACTTCACCGTGCTGCTGTCGCGCGGAATGGACATCGGGGCCGCGTCCCTCAACGGCAAGCCTTTCGCGTGGGTCTCGGGCACGGGATGGGCCCATCCCCACGCCTTCGTGCCCGAATGGCGCGGCTGGCTCCAGACGTTCCACGGCGGACTCCTCACCGGATGCGGCCTTTCGAACGCGGGGGCGGCGAACGACGACGGCGACGAGACCCTGGGCATCCACGGACGCCTCTCGCACCTTCCCGCGCAGGATGTCGCGACCCGCACCGAATGGAACGGCGACGCCGCCACGGTCGTGGTCGAGGGAACCTTGCGCGAGGCCACGGTTTTTGGGGAAAACCTGCGTCTGCGCAGAACCATACGGGTTCCCGTGGGGGGCACGTCCATGGAGATCGTCGACACGGTCGTCAACGAAGGCTTCAAAACCTCGCCATTGATGCTCCTGTACCACCTCAACTTCGGCTGGCCGATGGTGGAGGAGGGCACGCGGATCCGCTTGCCCGACGGAACCGTCACCACGCCGCGCGACGCGGATGCCGAGGCGGGACTCGCCGGAGCCACGGTGCTCGATGCGCCGATCGAAGGGTACGCGGAGCAGTGCTTCTTCCACGATGTTCCTCGCGGGGACGTGGAGGTGGACATGGTTTCGCCGGCGGGATTCGGCGTGACCGTTCGCTACCACACGGATGATTTTCCGTGGTTGACCCAGTGGAAGATGATGGGCGAAGGCGAGTACGTGGTGGGTATCGAGCCGGCGAATTGCCGTGTGCTGGGGCGACGTGCGGAGCGCGATGCCGGCCGACTGCAGACGATCGCGCCGGGAGAAACCCGGTCGTTCCGGGTCGAATTGATCCTGCGCGACCGGTGACGGAAATGGCAACGCCGCCCGCCGGTTCGCGCGGGCGCACGTGGTACTTGGCGACGGGGACGCTGGCTTTGGTGCTCGCGTCCCTTCCATACCTTTTGGCGTGGTTCAGGACGCCGGCGGGGCACGCCTACACCGGCCTGCTGCACAACATCGACGACGGCGCGGTGTATCTCGCGTGGATGCGGCAGGCAGCCGAGGGACGCTTCTTCCTGGAAAACCGATTTTCGGTGGAGCCCCAAAGGAGCTTGCTTTTCAACGTTTGGTTCCTGCTCCTCGGAACCGTGTCGAAATGGGTTCCCCCGATCCTCGTGTTCCATATCGGACGCGTCGCCGGAGGGGCGGCGTTGCTCGTGTTGTTGGAACGTTTGGCGCGGGAGGCCCTGCCCACGGAAGGGGCCCGCCGCATCGCCTTCGCGCTCGCCTGTTTCGGTGCGGGATTTGGATGGCTCTTCGGGGGATTCGACCCGGCGCGCGGTTTCGA
>JBJTRZ010000625.1:0-4571 GCA_046076415.1 Armatimonadota bacterium | reverse complement strand
CTGTCGTACCCCGGTCCCGACAGCCTGCCCCATCCGCCGGTGATGATCCACCGCGCGCCGTTCGGCTCGATGGAACGGTTCGTCGGGGTGCTGATCGAACACTTCGGCGGTGCGTTCCCGACCTGGCTCGCGCCCGAGCAGGTTCGCTTCCTTCCGATCGCCGATCGCCATGCGGAGTTCTGCGACGGTTTTCGCGCGCGCTTGGTTGCGGCCGGCATCCGTGCCACGGTCGATGCCCGATCCGAGAAGACGGGCAAGAAAGTGGCCGAGGCGCAGGTGGAGAAGGTGCCGTACATGATCGTCGTGGGCGACCGCGACATCGAATCCGGACAGCTCTCGGTGCGCCACCGCGACCGGGGCGATATCGGCGGTCGGCCGTTGGACCGGTTCGTCGACGATCTGCTTGCGGAGGTGTCGTCCCGCGCGCTCGAGAGCACGATGGAATCGACCAAGGCGCAGCCGGAGGCGAAATGATCAGCGTGGTCCAAGGCGCGTCGTCCGGGATCGATTTGACCGGCGATTGGCGCGGTTCGATCTCGGCCGGAGCGGTTCCGTTGCGGCTCGTGTTTCATTTCAAACGGGGCGGGGACGGCGGTTGGGTGGGCACGTTGGACAGCCCGGACCAAGGGGCGAAGGGCATGCCGATCGGATCGGTCGCCCTTGCCGAGGGCAAACTGATACTGACGTTCCCGGATATCCGCGCGCGGTACGAGGGATCCCTCGCGTCCGACGGATTGGCCTTCGAAGGTACATGGGCCCAAGGGCCGGCGGTTTTTCCGTTGAAACTCGCCAAGTCGGCGGCTCCGGTACCCGAAGCCCGTCGACCTCAACTGCCGCGGGCGCCGTTCCCGTACGCCACGATGGACGTGAAGTTTCCATCGCTGGCCAAGGACGTCAAGCTCGCCGGAACCCTGTGCATCCCGCGCGGCAAGGGACCGTTCCCGGCCGTGGTGCTGGTGAGCGGAAGCGGGCCGCAGGACCGCGACGAAACCCTGTTCGGGCACAAGCCATTCCAGGTGATCGCCGATCATCTGGCCCGCAATGGAATCGCGTCGCTGCGCTACGACGACCGCGGGGTGGGTGGATCGACCGGCAACTCGGTGACGGCGACCACGCTGGATTTTGCGCAGGATACCGAGGGGGCGCTGCGGGTGCTGCGCACGATCGGGCAAATCCGGCGCGATGCCATCGGGATCATCGGGCACAGCGAGGGAGGGCTGATCGGCCCGCTCGTGGCCGCGCGATCCACCGAGGTGGGGTTCCTGATCCTGCTCGCCGGACCGGGTATGCCGGGACGCACCGTGATTCTGGAGCAGGTGGAAGCCTTGCAGCGGGCGATGGGAGTGCCCGCGGGCGAAAGTGCACGTGCCGTCGCGCTGCAGCGCAAATTGGTGGATGTCGCGTGTTCCGATGGGGATCCGACCGATATCCAGCGCCGTTTGCTCGAGGTCGCCGATGGTTTCGCGGCCACCCTTTCGGGAGCGGAGAAGGCGGAATTCGAGAAGGGCCGCCCGATGTTCCAGGCGCAATTGGCGACGCTCGCCACGCCGTGGTTCCGCACCTTCTTGACGCACGACCCGCGGCCGGTGCTGGCACGGCTGCGCGTCCCCGTGCTTGCGCTGCACGGCGGAAAGGATCTGCAGGTGGTGCCGACGACCCAGGCCCCGGCGATCCGCGCCGCGCTCGAGGCCGGGGGCAATCGCCGCGCCAAAGTCGAGATCCTGCCGGGGCTCAACCACCTTTTCCAAACGTGCCGCACCGGACTTCCCGCCGAGTACGGCGAGATCGAGGAGACGTTTTCCCCGGTGGCGTTGAAACGGATGGTCGCGTTCGTGCGCGAAGTGGTCGCGGCCAAGCCGTCGGGTGCGCCCGCGTTGCCGCCGCGTCCGTCGAGGTGATACGCTTGCGCCAATGAACGCGGTTGCGGCGACGGAAACTCGGTGGTGGCGTTGCGAACGTCCCCCGGTGCGTGCCCGTCGCGCACCCGAAGTTCCCTGACTCCGGTCGGGGCGGAACTGGAAAGGCGGGCCCAAGGGGGCCCGCCTTTTGCTTTTCGGAAGGAAGTACGGATGGACCTGACATCGAGCGGATTCACTCCCACCCGCGACGAGTTCCATGCGCTGGCCCGCCAGGGCAACCTGGTGCCGGTGTACCGGAGCATCCTCGCCGATATGGAGACCCCCGTCTCGGCGTTCCAACGCATCGCGGATCGCCCCAACGCGTTCCTGCTCGAATCGGTGGAAGGCGGGGAACATCTGGCCCGCTACTCGTTCCTCGGCGCCGACCCGCGCACCACGTTCCGCAGTCGCGGCGCTACGGTGACGATTACGGAGGATGGCGTGGAACGCACGATCGTGCTCGAACCCGGGCGGGAACCGCTCGCGGTCCTCGAGGAGATGCTGCGCGCCATCGAATTCGTCGCGCTCCCGGGCCTTCCGCGCTTCGTCGGCGGGGCCGTGGGCACCATCGGTTGGGAATGGGTCCGTTTCCTCGAGCCGATCGGTTCGCACGCGGCGGCGGATGTGGATGTCGACGACATCCATCTGTTCCTGACGGATACCCTCTGCATCTTCGACCATGTCAAGCATCGGATGCTGGTGCTCGCCAATGCCTCGGTGCCGGAAGGCGCCGATGTGGACGCGGCGTACGACGACGCGTGCCGGAGGGTCGACGCGTTGGCGGCGAAACTCTCCGCCCCGCGTCCCGAGCGGCCGTACCAGGGTGCGCCGCGTCCGGGCGACGATCCCGGATTTGTTTCGAACCTCTCCAAGGCCGCGTACACGGAAATGGTGCTTGCGGGCAAGGAGCTGATCGCCGCCGGAGACATCATCCAAGTGGTGCTGGCCCAGCGCTTCAGCAAGACCCTGCACGCCGATCCATTCGATGTCTACCGCGCCCTGCGCAGCGTCAACCCATCGCCGTACATGTACTACATGCGCTTCGACACGGGCACCAAGCTGGTGGGCGCGTCGCCGGAAATCCTGGTGACCGAGGAGCGGGGAAAGGTGCGGATTCGGCCGATCGCGGGCACGCGTCCCCGAGGGCGAACGCCCGAGGAGGACGACGCGCTCGCGGCGGAGCTGCTCGCCGACGAGAAGGAGCGTGCCGAGCACATCATGCTGGTGGATCTGGCGCGCAACGACATTGGCCGAGTGTGCGAATACGGCTCGGTGTCGGTGGATGAACTGATGATCATTGAACGTTACTCCCACGTGATGCATATCGTCAGCAATGTGACGGGAACATTGGCGGAGGGCAGGACGGCGTTCGATCTGCTCCGGGCGACGTTTCCCGCCGGGACGCTCTCGGGTGCGCCCAAGGTGCGCGCGATGCAGATCATCGAATCGCTCGAGCCCACGCGCCGCGGCACCTACGGCGGGGCGATCGGCTATTTCTCGTACTCCGGCGATTTGGACGCGTGCATCACCCTGCGCACGGCGCTGATCAAGGACGGCAAGGTGCATGTGCAGGCGGGCGGAGGCATCGTGGCGGATTCGGTGCCCGAAACGGAGTATTTGGAAACGGTGAACAAGAGCGGCGCGGTGCGTCGCGCGGTCGAACTCGCGGAGGCCGGCCTCGACCGCCCGGCGGTGATGGCCGCCGCGACCGGGCAAGGCGACTGAAATGGAATCACCGCGGGGGCTCCTGCGCATTCCTGCCGAACCCAACCGGGCCGGCCTCGACTCCGAGGACCTGTTCCGCCTCGGGCAGTTGCTGTCGCGCCGCATCCACCTCACCTGTCCGAAATGCCGAGCGGATATCCAGCCGAGCGCGGAAGAGGGTTCGCTGCGCATCGGGAGCAGCCCGGATCTGGGTGTGCTGGATCCCACAAAACAGGGGAAGCCGCGCCTGCTGCTGCGGTGCGCCCACTGCCTGCAAGTGGCGGGTTTCGTACAGGGTGACGGCTGGACCGTACGGTCGGCGGACGACCTCGACGCACCGGACCGTTGGAACCACTTGGAGCTGGATGGGGTGGAAACGGAAGATTGAAAATGATACTCGTTGTTGATAACTACGATTCATTCACCTACAACATTGTCCAATATCTGGGCGAAATGGATCAGGAGATCGTCGTGCGGCGCAACGATGCGATCACGCTCGACGAAATCGCGGCCCTGCGTCCCGACCATTTGCTCATTTCCCCGGGGCCGTGTTCACCCGCCGAGGCGGGGGTTTCGGTGGCGGCCATCCGTCGGTTCGCCGGAGAGATTCCGATCTTGGGCGTCTGCCTGGGCCATCAATCCATCGGGTATGCGTTCGGGGGGCGCATCGTCCGCGCCGGGCGTTTGATGCACGGCAAGACGAGCCGTATCCACCATGACGGGCGCGGGGTCTTCGCGGGGATGCCGCAGGAGTTCGCTGCCACCCGCTACCATTCGTTGGTGATCGAGCGCGAAACGTGTCCGGAGTGTCTCGAGATCTCGGCGTGGTCCGTCGACGACGGGGAGATCCAAGGGGTTCGTCACCGCACGATGCCCGTCGAGGGCGTGCAATTCCATCCCGAATCGGTGCTGACCGAGGGAGGACGCCGCATCCTCGCGAACTTCGTCGGTGCGCGCCTCGGCCTCGCG
>JBJTRZ010000624.1:0-8953 GCA_046076415.1 Armatimonadota bacterium | reverse complement strand
CGTGCTGGTCGCCGGGGAGCGCGCACGACCAAATGCCGCCCTGGGCGCGCCGCATCGCGACGATGCGGGGCGCGGATCCGGTCTTTTCGGCCACGAGCCGAACCGCGCGTGCGACCGGCGACCAGCAGAGGAATCGGGTTTCCCGAGGGCTCCACCGTGCGCCGAGCCGGCCCGTGAACTTTGGATGGAACTTCGGATCGTCGAGCACGGCGCGGGGGTGCACCGGGCGCCATGCACCGTCCGCCAGCCGCACCCGCCACGTTCGCGAAAGGTCGTGTTCCTCGACGGCCGCGGCCAACCGCACCCGCAGGGCCCGGGTTGCGGCCGAACCTGTTTCGGGCGGAAGCGGCCCCGTCGGTGCGGGCAAAGGGTGGTCGGCATCCACCGATGTTCGGATCGTCCGGGCCGGAAAATCCACTTCGAACCGTACCCAAGCGCCCCCCTCGGGCACGCGTCGATCGAGGTTGGCACCGCCCTCGGCGAACCGGTCGCCCCAGTTGCGCGCCCAGCTCCCGCCGCGCACGACTTTGAACGAAAACGGGCCGGCGGGCAATCGCGCCACCCAGGCATGGCGGTCGTTGCCGAGCGGGCGCATGCGCGTGCGCACGTCGCCGGGATTCCACGCCGAGCCACCGAGCGCCTCTTGGAACGATCCCGCAAGCGACACGCGGTCGGGATCCGGGGCATCGGCGATCGCCGTCACGCGTTCCACGGCGCGGGCCCGGCCGTCCACATCCACCGCAATCCGTACCCGTGCGGGATCGACCGGAGCCGGCGACCAGAGCACGATGTCGCGGCGGGAATCCAGGAACGCCGGGGGGGCGTGTTGCGCGCGGGCGATCGGAGCTCCGGGGAGGAGGAGGATCCACGCGACGATGTGGAGGCGGGAAATGGGAGTGGGCATCGCCGCAAAGGATACCCGAGGTCCCGTTGGTGCGTCGTCGACGGGACGGGTCATGCGCGGGGCAGGCGGAGGTGCGCGATCAGGATTTCCTTCGACGCGCCCTCCCAATCCACGTGCCTCGACCCCATTTCGACCTCGAATCGGTGTTCGCGTTCCCACCGGTCGAGCAGGTCGAAGCAGGGCGGCCGCAGGGGGTCGGAGAGGAGAATGGAGCCGCGGTCGGCGGGTAGGCGGGGCAAGAGATCGCCGAGGGCATCGTGCACCGACCGCTCGTAAAGCACGTCGGAGCCGATCACCAGATCGAAGTTCGAAAGATCGTCGGGCCAGTCGCGCCAATCCGCGAGGCGTCGCTCGATTCCTCCAACCCCGTTGCGCAGCGCGGCACGTTCGGCGAGGGTCAGCACGGGCGATTGCCAGTCGGTCTGGACCACCCGGGCGCCGTGCGCGGCCGCGACCAGCCCCGCGAGACCGATGCCGCACCCGATTTCGCAAACCCGCATTCCGGAGAGCGCCGTCCCCATTGCGTCGATGTGCGCCGCCAGTCCCACGGCGGCGGGCCACAGCAACGCGCCGTAGGGAAAATCGGCGAGCCCCGCGTCGTCGTTCACGCCCGCCAGCAACGCGTCCTGATCCTTGACCGCCTCCAAGTGCCAGACCCGTGCACCAATCCGCACGGAAATGGCTTCCAGCGACGCATTCACGGGGGCATCGTACTGCGACTGGGGGACGTGCGACCGGTTCCGGGCGAGGGGCGTTGCCGTACAATGCCGGGCATGGAGTATGAAGTCTCGGTCGGTATGGAGTGCCATGCCGAGCTGCTCACGCGCTCGAAGATGTTCTGTGGTTGTGCGAACGAATTCGGGGGCGAGCCCAACACCCGCACCTGTCCGGTCTGCCTCGGGCTTCCGGGGGCGCTTCCGGTGTTCAACCGCGCCGCCGTCGAGCACGTGGTGCGCACGGCGCTGGCCCTCCAGTGCACCATCTCGATGCGCACGATCTTCCACCGGAAGAACTACTTCTACCCAGACCTTCCCAAGGGTTACCAGATCAGCCAGTACGGCCGCACCCCGATAGGAATCGACGGCTGCTTGGAGATCGAAACCCCCGACGGCGGCACGAAGTCGGTGCGCAGCACGCGGGTGCACCTCGAGGAGGACACCGGCAAGTCGATCCACATCGACGGCCTCGGCTATTCCGTGGTCGACTACAACCGTTCCGGCGTGCCGCTCATGGAGATCGTGACCGATTTCCCGCCCGACATCCACAGTGGCGAGGAGGCCCGACAGTATGCCGAAAACCTCCGTCTCGTGTTGCTCTACCTCGGCGTGAGCGACGGCAAAATGGAACAAGGCTCGCTGCGCGCCGAACCGAATCCGTCGATCCGGCCGGTGGGATCCGATGCGTTGGGCACCAAGACCGAGCTCAAGAATCTCAACTCGTTCCGTGCGGTGCAGCTCGGTGTCGAGTACGAGGCCAAGCGCCAGCGCGAGGTGATCGAACGCGGCGAATCGGTGCTGCAGGCAACGTACGGTTGGGACGCCGAAAAGGGAGTCACCGTGTTGCAACGGGTGAAGGAAGTGGAGCAGGAATACCGCTACTTCCCCGAACCGGATCTGGTGCCGATCGAATTCGACGAAGCGGCGATCGAAGCTCTCCGCGCATCGATTCCAGAGCTGCCGTTGCCGAAGAAGCGCCGCTTGATGGAGCGGTACGGCCTTCCGTCGGCGGATGCCCAGCAGCTGATCCAGGACCGCGCCGCCGCGGATTTCTTCGAAGCCGCGGCCGCTCTCGCCGACCCGAAGCTCGTGGCGAACTGGATGCTCGGCGACCTGATGCGCCTCGCGAACGCCGCCGGTACGGCCGTTTATGCCACGCCCGTGGATGCGGCGCGCCTCGCGGGCCTGATTCGGGCGATCCAGGACGGCGCGATCACCGGCAAGATCGCCAAGGACCTGATCGAGGAAATGCATGCCACCGGAAAGGATGCCGCCGCGTTGATCGCGGAAAAGGGCATCAAGGTGGTCGACGCCGGGGCGGTTCAGGGCATCGTCGACGCGGTGCTGGCGGCGAACCCGGACGTCGTGGCGAAGATCCGCGCCGGGCAGGACAAGGCGATGGGCTTCCTCGTCGGACAAGTGATGAAGGAAGCGAAGGGGCAGGCGCGTCCCGACGATGTCAATCGGCTGTTGCGCGAAACCGTGGACCGGCTCGGCTGAGCCCATGGCCGACGCCCAGGGGCGATCGGCCAAGGAGGTGGCGTGATCGTTTTTCTCCCCGTGGCGATGGTCGCTCCATCCCTCCCCCAAACCGTGGTGGCATCCCGGCCGGCGCAGTCGGCCGCCACCGACGCGATGCGAAAGGCGGCGGACACCGCCCTTCGGCGCGGGATCGTGCATCTGGTCACAACGCCCGCCGGCGAACCGTTCGAGTTTGCGAGCGGCTCCGGCGGAACCGAAATCCGTTTCCACACCCGCGCGGAGGATGCCCGGTCCGCAACCGACGAGGCGCACGGGGTGCGTGCGACCGACCTGCGCGAGGTGGAGCGCCTCCGAGCCGCCGGGAAGACCGTTCGGGTGGTCGGAGCGCAGGCGGACATCGCCGAAGCCAAGACCTATTCCCCGTCGGGCGAATACACGTCGACCGAGGCTCCTGGTTTCCTGGTGCGTGCCAACGAGGGATATACGACCATCGCCACCACCGAAGGCACGTTCGTGCCGATCTTCTTCCGGTTCGCGGACGCGAAGGAACTGCGCGAAGCCCTTGGCAAGCACCCGGATGGCCGCCCCATGGCCAACATCGTGTGCGCACCGGTGGACAAGCTCTCCGCAATGGTCGCGACCGGAGAGGAGGGCGTCCGGCTCCTCCGATTCCTAGGGTACGACGCCGTCCCACCGGCCGTATCCTCGGCGAAACAGAAACCGACTTCCCCAAAGACGCCAAAGCCCGCCGGAAAGGCGCCCGGCAAACCGAGCGGACGCAAGTGAACCCCGCGGTGGTCAGCCGGCTTGGGGCCGCGGTGTTCGTGTGCGCCACACTTCCGGGAGCCGTGGTGGCCCAGGCCGGCACGCAGGGCACCGACAAGTCGTTGACCCCGTTCCAGATCAAGGCCATCGAAAACCGTCGACGCGAGGCGTTGCAGGCGGTGCCCCTGTTCGGCGGCGCCCTGGTGGGAGGTCGTCGCGTTTGGCATTTCCGGGCGGCCGATGCCGACGACGAGGCGCGGCGCACGGGAACGGTGGCGGCCCGATCGACCCTATGGGAGCAGTCGGGCGCGCTGCGCGGTCCGATCGCCGGCCGACTGGCATTGGTGCGCGGCGGCTCGATCGACGGACTTGCGGTCGAACCCGCCGGCACCACGGTCGAAACCGCGGCCTATGTGCTGCGTCGCGGAACCGACTCTGTCACGCCAACCGGGATTTCCACGCCCCGCAACGGACACTTTTTCCTCGATCGGGGCGATGCCGAAGCCGCGGTGGCGCAAATGCGTTACCGGCCCGGCCGGGCCGATGGCGTGCGGATCGTGGCCACCGACCTCGCCGCGATGCTCGACGAGATCCATGCGCCGGGCTACGACCGTTTGGTGCGCATCGTCAATGTCGGAACGGTCGAACGTTCCGTGCCGACGCCCTACCCGGTCTGGTGGGTCCGATGGATGAACGCCATTCCCTTGACGGTGCCGACCGACGCATCGGGGCGCCCTGTCGGAACCCAACGGCCGTCGCTTGCGCGCCCGGCATGGCTGGTCGGCACGGAATCCACTCCGTTGGCGCAACGGATTGGATCCGCGAGCGCCACCCCGCGGGCGATACCGGCGGGGGAATGCTTCGTCCAATGGCGCGACCCGCTCCGAACCTTCGACATCGAATTCGTTCCCAGCGCCGCGAACGAGACGGAGGCCCAAATCCTGTCCGGGCGCCGCCGTCCGGGCCTGCCGGTGTTCACCGTTCTGCGCGCCGGTTTGCCGGCGACGGTCGATTTCGCCGATGGTACCTCCCGCATCGCCCATTTCCTCGATGCCGCGGACGCTCGTGCGTGGCTTGCCAAGGCTTCCGGGAGCGGATGGTCGCTGCGCGTGGATGACTTCGTCACGCTGGTGGAGGAATTGGCCCGCGGCTCCGAGGCGGACGCGCTTCGTCACGGGATCGTTCCCTCCGCGGAGATGCGCACGTCCGCGTCGCCCGGCGCGAAGGCAACCCCCAAGCCATGACGCTCGCCGCGCAAACGCCTCCGCCCTCCGTGTCCGCGCCGCCCGCGACGGTGCTGGATGCGTTGCGGGCCGAGTTGCCCGCCGCGATGGAGTCGGCGCTCGCGCCCGTGCCGGTGTTCGCCGTGGCCCACGGGCAAGGTCGAAATCTGGTGACCACGCGGGGCAAGGACTCCAACCCGGAGGTGGTGTTCTTCCCCGACCGCGCCGCGGCCGAATCCTGGCGTGCGGAACACGCGCGGACCGACCCGACGGGCTGGGCCGACACCCGAGTCGCCGCCTACCGGCTCTCCGATGTCGCGTCGCGGCACCTCGCGCGGGTCGCCGCCTACCGCAGTCGGTTCCAGGGGTCCGCCACCGACGTGCGTGCGGCCGAGGGCCTCCCGGCCGTGGTGGGATCCGGACCGTTCGCCTGCCCGGTTTTCGTGGTGCGCCTTTCCGATGGTCGGTACCCCACATTGGTCGCCAAGGGAGCCGACCCCTTCGTCCCCGTGCATTTGGCCCACGCGGATGCGGAGGCGATGCGTCGGCGCACCGAAGCGGGACTCGCTGCGCCCACCACGGCCCGCGTCGAGACCATGGAACTCTCGACCGTGCTCCGGCTCATGATGGAAACGCGATCGGGAATCGCCACGCGGTTTCGCCCCGCGGCGTCGGCCGCCAATGTCAAGGCCGCGAACGAAGCGTGGAATCGCCCCGACGCTGCCCCCGAACCGCCCCCGCAACACTGACGGTTCTCGCGGGCCAAGGGTCCAACAAGGCGGTTCACCAACCAAAATAAGGGGTGGTGCCGCGGGGAATCGCGCGGCGCAGGAGGTTCGCATGCCCTTTCACCACGCTCCGGAACCCCGACCGGTCCCGCGCGCGGCACCCGCTCCGCCGACGCGGAAGGCCCAGCCGGCCGCTCCCAAGGAGGCTCCGGTCAACGATTTGGTCGTTATCGGCCGTGCCGTACCCTTGTTCGTGCTCACCAACGAGCAGGGTCAGTTTTACCTGATCCCGGGCAAGGAGGGACGCCAGGTCCTCTTCGCGCACGGCACCGCCGCCATGGCGCGGCAGCTCAAGGAACGGATCACGAGTGGGAACGCCGCGCTCGGCAAGTCGCTCCGGCTCTCGGTCATTAGTCTGGCGCAGGCCATGGCGATCGCCATCGACCCCAAGCAGACCATCTCCGTGGCGTTGACCTCGCCCGCGTTCGATGTCGCCGAGGGCAGGAAGCGCGTCAAGCCGGGAGGCGCCCAATCGCCGATGGCGATGCCCGTTTTCGTGATCCGCAACGGCCAAGGCGGCCTGTTGCAGATGGGAGAAGGCGCCCAGCGCGCGGTACCCGCCTACTTGTCGTTCGCCGAGGCGATGGAAACGCTCGAACAGGCCAAGGCCGCGCCGGGCGGTGCCGCGGCGAAGCTAGACATCGAATCGGCGGAAATGCGCGACTTCCTCAACGCGTTGCGCGCGGCCCAAGGCGGTTCGATGCGGTTCCGACTGGTTCCCCCGCGGGAGTCGATCGAGGCCGCCCGAGGCGTCGGGCGCGTGGAAGCCCCCTAGGCGGAGGCGTTCGAAAGGCGATGCGGGTTCAGTGGTCCGCGCCCACGGTGGCGCGGGCCTTCAACTCCTCGAGCTCCTTGCGGGCATCGTGACGATCGACGACGGGCGAATCCTCCACGATCATTCCGTCGCGGAACCGGATCACGCGCGTGGCGTGCTGCGCAATGTCGTTCTCGTGCGTGACCATGATGATGGTCTTCCCCTCGCGGTTGAGCTCCTGGAAAATGTCCATGATCTCCACCGAGGTTCGGGAGTCGAGCGCTCCCGTCGGCTCGTCGGCGAAAAGGATGACCGGATCGTTGACGAGCGCCCTTGCGATCGCCACACGCTGCTGCTGCCCACCGGAAAGCTGGTTGGGCTTGTGGTCCATGCGGTCGGTGAGGCCCACGCGATCGAGCGCCCACTTCGCCCGCTTCTCCCGATTGGGCTTTCCGGCGTAGAGCATCGGCAGCTCCACCTGGCGCAAGGCATTTGTGCGGGGGAGCAAATTGAAGCTCTGGAACACGAAACCGAACTTCCGATTGCGGATGTCGGCCAAATCGTTGTCGGAAAGCTTGCTCACGTCCTCGCCCTCGAGGTAGTAGCTGCCTCCGGTGGGCCGGTCGAGGCACCCGAGGATGTTCATGTACGTGGACTTGCCGGAGCCCGAAGGGCCCATGATGGCGACGAAGTCGCCGGCATGGATCTGCAACGAGATGCCGAGCAGGACCTTGAGGTCCATGGTGCCGGTGCGATAAGTCTTGGTGAGGTCGACGGTTTCGAGTACGACGGGCATGGAGGGCTCCGGGAATGCGGGGCGCGATGGCGGCGCCCACGCAGAGGGACGCCCGAAACCGCGGCAGGGTTCACCGCGCGTTCCGTGCGCGACGCAACAGTGTACCTCCCCGGCGCCTCGCCGGCGTGAGCCCCGGGTACCATGCCCCATGCGCATCGTCCTCGCCACCTGGGGTTCCTTCGGCGACCTGCATCCCTTCCTCGCGATCGGCGGGGCGCTCCGCGACGCCGGACACGCGGTCGTGCTGGCGACCTGCCCCCTCTACCGCGCCAAGGTCGAATCCGAACACCTCGAGTTCGCGCCGCTGCGTCCCGACCTGCCCCCGCCCGACGAGGCGGCGGGAACCATGGCCCGGCTCATGGACGGACGGAAGGGACCGCGAAACGTCCTCGCCGGGACCGTGCTCCCCGGACTCCGGCAAATGACCGAGGACCTCGAGGCCGCCTGCGTTGGTGCCGATCGCCTCGTCTTCCACCCGATCGTGCTGCCCGCGCCGCACCTGGCCACGGCCCGCGGCATCCGCTTCGCCTGCGCGACGTTGCAACCGATCCTGTTCCTCTCCGCCACCGATCCCTGCGCCCCGCCCGGTGTTCCGGCGCTGGTGGAATCGCCCTTTCCGCCCCCCGTGGTCATGCGCGCGGTGCACCGGCAGGTGAAACGGCATACGCGCCATTGGTTCGGAGAGGTGGCTCGCCTGCGCCGCGATCTGGGACTTCCGCCGGGCGAACACCCGCTCTTCGAAGCGCCGTTCACCGGCGAAGCCACCCTTGCGCTCTGGTCGCGGACGCTGGGCGCGCCGCAACCCGACTGGCCCGAGGGCACCGTGCTCACCGGATTCGCGTTCCATGACCGCCTCGGCAGCGGCCACGACACCCTCCCCTCGGCGCTCGAAGCGTTCCTGAGCGACGGCGAACCGCCGATCTGCTTCACGCTGGGCACTTCGGCGGTGCTGGATCCGGGAGGATTCTGGGACGCGGCGGCGACGGCGACGACCCGGCTGGGCCGACGGGCCATCCTGCTCACCGGGGTTCATGGGAACGCATTCCGACCCGATCCCACGGCGCGCCACCTATTGGCGGTTCCCTACGCACCCCATTCGGCGGTAATGCCCCGGTGCGCCGCGGTGGTCCACCAAGGCGGGGTCGGCACCACCGGGCAAGCCCTGCGCGCGGGGCGGCCGCAAGTCGTCGTGCCGTGGAGCCACGACCAACCCGATCATGCGCGACGCATCGTGCGCGCGGGCATCGGGGTCCACCTTCCGCGGCACCGGGTCGATCCGGCGCGCCTCGAAACAGTCCTGCGCCGGGTCCTCGCCGACGCCGGCATGGCGCAGCGGGCGCGCGGGGTGGCGGAAATCGTCCGCTCGGAGGACGCACTCGGCGCGGTGGTCGGCCATCCCTTCCTGAAAGGTTGACCGGCCGAGACGAAAAACGGGTCGATGGCCCGGCGGGGTGCGCCGGACCATCGACCCCAGTCCCGATCAGACCGGGTTGGCCGCGTGGTCCACGATCTGGATCCGCTTGGC
>JBJTRZ010000623.1:0-1844 GCA_046076415.1 Armatimonadota bacterium | reverse complement strand
CCGGCAACGGCAACTTCGTGGTCACCGAAGTGCGCGCCCAGTGGGTCGACACCGACGGCAATCCAATCGCCAAAGCGCCGCTGTTCCTCAACGCCGAAGCGTCGTTCGAACAAACCCTCTTCGCCGGCGACGACCTGCGCTTCAAGCGCTGGGGCGCGCACAACACGATCGACAACGATCTGCGCGGCGGAGTGCCCGGCTGGGCCATCCTTCCCGAGGTCGGTCGCGGGCATCATCTGGTCCTGCACTTCGCCGAACCGGCCCCGGTGCCCGCCGGCGCCCGCCTCCGCCTGACCCTCGAGCAAAACCACAGCGGCGACCACAATCTCGGCTGCTTCAAGGTGTCGCTGGCGCAGGACGCGCCTTCGGCGGGCTGGACTCCGGTCCGACCCGGCAAGGTTTCCGCCAGCGGCGACATCGTACTCGCCGTCCGGCCCGACCTCTCGATCCTCGCCAGCGGCCCCAACAATGTCAAGGGCAGCTACGCCATCGACCTGCCGGTGCGCGATCGCATCTCCGGGGTGCGCATCGACGCCCTTCCCGATCCCAGCCTGCCCCAAGGCGGTCCGGGGCGGGCCGGCAACGGCAATTTCGTCCTGACCGAGGTGAAGGGCCAAGTGGTGCTCGCCGACGGTACGCTCGGCCGCACGGTGCGCTTCACCCATGCCGCCGCGTCGTTCGAACAGATCCTCTTCGCCGGCGACGACATTCCGGGCAAACGCTGGGGCGCGTTGCATGCGGTGGACAACGACGCCACGTTGCCCTATCTCGGCTGGGCCATCCTCCCCGAAACCAACAAACCGCACTCCATCGTGCTCGGGCTTGCCGAGCCGTTGACATTGCCCGAAGGCGCGTCCCTGCGGCTTGTTTTGGAAAACAACCACAGCACCGACCACAACCTCGGTTGCTTCCGGATTTCCACCACGAACGTTGCGCCGGCGATCCGGGCCGTGCCCGCGGCGGAGCTCACCCTCGCCGATTTGGCCGACATCGAACCCGCGAAGCGCACCCCCGATCAGGAGAAGCAGCTCTCCGATGCGTTCGCGGCCAAGGCGCCGGAAGTCGCGGCCCTGCGCGACGAAGTGGCCGGAGCGCAGGCGGAGCGCGCCCGCATCGAGCAGATGCTGCCGCGGTGCCTGGTCACCAATCGAAACGCGACGCCGCGCGCGGTGCGCATCCTGCCGCGCGGGAATTTCCTCGACGAAACCGGTCCGTTGGTGCAGGCCGCCCTTCCCGGGTTCCTGCCCAAGGGCCCCGACCCGCGCCGGTCGCTCAACCGCCTCGACCTGGCCGATTGGCTGGTGGATCGCCGCAATCCGCTGGTGGCGCGCACGGTCATGAATCGGCTCTGGAAACAGTTCTTCGGCGCGGGGCTGAGCCGCGTGGCCGACGACCTTGGCGCGCAGGGCGAACCGCCCACCCACCCCGAACTCCTCGACTGGCTCGCGGTGGAATTCCAGGACCGCGCGTGGGACATCAAGGCGATGGTCCGCACCATTGTCACCAGCCGCACCTACATGCAGTCGTCCGTGGCGCCGAGGGCGTTGCGCCTGCGCGATCCGGAGAACCGGTTGCTCGCCCGCCAAGGGCGCTGGCGCCTCGATGCCGAGCTGGTGCGCGACAACGCGCTGGCCCTGTCGGGACTGCTCGTGCGCACCATCGGCGGGCCGAGCGTCAAGCCGTACCAACCCGAGCGCTACTGGGAGAACCTGAATTTTCCCGTGCGCGACTACCTCGCCGACAAGGGCGAGGGGCAGTATCGGCGCGGCCTCTACACGTGGTGGCAGCGCAGCTTCCTCCACCCGTCGCTGCTCGCCTTCGACGCGCCGAGCCGCGAGGAATGC
>JBJTRZ010000622.1:0-9921 GCA_046076415.1 Armatimonadota bacterium | reverse complement strand
CGGCAGGCAAAACCCTGATTCGACCGGGCCATGCACAGGGCCGGTCCCACCTGCATCGCGGGATCGACCGCCCGCGTTTGGATTCGGATCACCGAATCGCGGGTTCGCGCACCTCCCGCGGGCATCGCCGTCATCCCGTTTTCCAACCCGGCAGTTCGGCCGCCTGTCGGATCCACGACTCCATCCGCGCCGGATCCCATGCGCCCTCGCGCACATCGAACCAACGAGCCTCCTTGCCCGTCCCGCCCGGCACGACCGGATCCAAGGCCACGCCGTTGAAGAACGTCACCTTCACGGCCTTCGCGAAAACGTGCACGCCCACGATCCATCCCTGTCCATCGATGCCGTAGAACGGCGAATTCCAGCGCACCGCCTTGCGCACGTCGGGCACGCAGGCAACGATCAAGGCGTCGAGGTCGCGCACCACCTCCTGCCGCCAGCCGGTGAGGGCCGCGATGTACGCGGCCACCGGAGCATCGCCATCACCCTTGGGCACCTGCGGGTTCCCGCCGGAGAGCAAACGCGGAGTCGTTTCCGGAACGTCGTTATCGTCGGGCGCCATGCGCGGGTTCCTTTCCATCGCCAAACACGGCGGGGTGCAGCGCCCGCGCCAACGTTTCCAGTCCGTCGAGCAGACGCGGCGTGGGTCGAAAAAGCAGGTCCGGGTCCACGCGCACCACGCGGCCCGACCGCACCGCGGCGATCGTATCGAGCGGCGGCGCGAACGTCCGCGCTGGGAAATGCGTGGACTGGGCGATCACCAGCACTTCGGGGTTCCACGCGAGCAGGCGCTCCTTGGAAACCACGGGGAACGGTTCGTTTCCCTCAACCACGTTGCGCCCCCCGGCCACCCGCACCAGATCGTCCACGAACGAGCCCTTGCCGGCGGCGTACAGCGGGCTGGGCGACACTTCCACGAACACGCTCGGCCGGGGCCTCCCCGCCACCCGCGCTTCCACGGCCGCGCGACGACGCGCCAAGCGCCCGCGCAGCGCCGACGCCTCCGCCTGCCGGCCGCACGCCGCTCCCAGAGTCGTCAACGTGCGATCCAGTTCGGCGAGCGAACGCGTGCGCAGCACCACGAGCGGGCACCCGAGCCGGCGTTCGAGCGCGCGGACTTCCGCATCCGGCAGCGTGGCCGATTCGACCACCGCGCCATCGGGCCGGAGCGCCGCGATGCGCTCCCAGGCCGGGCGCTGGAAGTCGCCAATCTTCGCGATGCGACGCGCCGCGGCGGGCCAGTCGCACGCGGTGGTAAAGCCCAAGAGCCGGTCGCCCGCCCCGAGCGCGAAAACGTTTTCCGTGGTGGCCGGAGACAACGACACCAGTCGCCGCGCGCCCCCGACCGGTGGCGCGCTCCCCATCACGCGTCGCCTTCGGCGTCTTCCTCGTCCTCGGGATCCGCCGGCGCCTTGGGCACCGCAAGCCGCACCGAGTTCGGCGGCAGCATTTCGGTGAATTCTGTGGGATGCAGGATGGTCGCGAGGATGCGCGGCAGGGCCAGGAACGCCGTGCGATCGGCCACGTACGCATCGAATCCGTGCGCGGCCTCGAGGTCGCACCACGCGTGCCGCGCCCGCAAATCCTCCTCCGCGTCGTCGAGATCCTCGGCGCCCGCGAGCGCCACGATCACCTGCGGGTCGTAGGCGACGATCTCCGCGTCGGAGAGCGCACGCGCCCCGGCATCGTCCCACGGCGCCGCGGTACCGCCGCAAAGACGAATGCGATCTCCGGCACCGTCCACCGAGCGCGCCGGGTCGATGCCGTCGATCAGCAACACACGGGGCCGGGGCAGTCCTTCGACCGCGGCGGCCAACGCTTCGGCGCCGGGTTCATGTTCGGAAACGGGAAATTCCATCGGGCACCATGGTATCGCCCGCGGACCCCGCCCGCCGAAGCGCGGTCAGTTCGCCGAGGACGCGGTGCCGCGGGCGAGCAACCGCCCGAGGATGTCGTGGAGCACCTGCACGGGCGATCCGAGCGCATCCACCGTTTCGATCTTGTCGGAGGGATAGAACGCGAGCACGGGCTCCGATTCGGCCTCGTACACCTTCCACCGCCGGCGGATCACCTCGTCGGACGCGTCGTCGAAGCGCTGCTCCTTGAGCGCTCGGCGTTGGAGGCGCTCGATCATCCGCTCCTCGTCGGTGCAAACCAGATGGATCACCCGCTCCACCTCCACGTGCTCCTCGAGGAAACGCGCCTGCTCGACGTTGCGCGGAATGCCATCGAGCACCAGCAGGTCGGAGGCGGGGCGGTAGCGGTGGGACGCGACCAGGGCGTCGACGGTCACTTTCCACAGTTTGACCGTGGCATCGTCGGGCACCAGCAGCCCCTTCGAGGAATATTCCACGAAGATTCGGCCGAGCGCGGTGGTCATGTCGAGGTTGCGGAACACGTCCCCGCACGCGAGGTGGTGGAAGCCCGGGATGGCGCCCAGCGCCTTTCCCATGGTGCCTTTGCCGGCGCCGGGGGCGCCGATCAGCAGGAGGGTACGGTAGCGGCTCATGGTGTGGGGGGAGTTGCAGGATCGGGGCCGAGCAGGTCTCGGCCGAGCAGCACGGAGATATCGGGCCGTTGCTTCGACGTTTCCATCACGCCTTGGGTGTCGGGTCCGGAGGCCTTGAGGATTTCCCCTCCGCCGAGCAGGCCCGCGATGGCGCGCGCGCGGTCGAGGTGGGCGGCCTTGGCGTAGTAGATCCGGGTGCGCGGAAGGTCGGCCGCGGCCTCGGTGGTGCGGGGCAACGATCGGGCGACCGTGTCGAACCCGGCCTCGTCGTGGAGTTTGTCGGCGATGCGCCGGGCGGCTCCCTTCACCGCGGTGCCATTGAACACCGCCACCGTGGTCACCCGGTTCGCCGCCGCGGCGTCGCCCCGGATCAGCCAGTCGACGAGCGCCCGGGTCTTCTCCGGATCGGGGAAGAAATAGTAGCCTCCCTCGAAACGGCCTTCCCCGATCAGGGAGGCGCTGGCGATTTTGTCGGTGTCGATCCCGCGGTAGAGCGCGGCGAGGGCGTAGATCTGCTCGTCGGTGAGATCCTTTTCGAGTTGCTTGAGCGACTCCTTTATGATGACATCGGCCTTGAGCAGATTGTCCGGGGACTTGCCACGCGAAATCATCGCGCGGATGAGCTGCTGTTGCCGGGCCATGCGCCGGCCATCGCCTTCCTCGAGCGAGTGGCGCGTGCCGGGCTTGACCTCGCGGAAGCGCGCGAAGCCCACCGCCTTGTTGCCATCGAGACGTTGCCGTCCCTTGGGCAGATCGATGTGCAGATTGCCCCACGAATCGTCGTATTTCATGACATCGAGGGTCTCCACCTCGACGCCGCCCACCAGATTGACGATGGTTCGGATCGCGTCGGGCTTGATCGCGATGACATGGTCGGGCCGGACTCCGGTGAGTTCGGCGACGGTGGCGCGCAGGAGTTCGGCGCCGCCCCGGGCGTAGGTCGCGTTGATTTTGCCCGTGCGGCCGTCGGGCGCGGTCACCTTGGTGTCGCGCGGGATCGAAAGCGCGGCGACGGTGCCTGCGGCGAGATCGCAGGAGAGCAGCAGGATGGAGTCCGCGCGGGCGATGTTGCGCACCGTCACCGTGCCCGTTTCGGGGTCGCGGACATAGGCCTTGGTGACCGGCATTCCCTTGCGGTCGCGATTGTAGTCCTTCCCGATCAGCAGGATGTTGATGCGATCCTTGCCGGGAAATCGGCTGCGCGGGTTGCGGATGGTCTCGAGGAACGACAGCGTGCCCTTCGGGCCGGCGATGTTGCCGACGATCTTGCCGAAGCGCAGGGAGAAGAACCCGAGTCCGAGCAGGAAGACCGCACCGAAGATGCGGGCGGCCACCGGCGTGCGGCGGCGGCGCGGGCGGCGCGGGGGCGGCATCGACGGCCGTCGCGGGGGCGGCGGGGGAGGCGGCGCATGGCGGCGGGGAGGATTCCCGATGTCCGCAGGGCGTTGTCCCCCGGGTTCCTTGCCTCGCCCGTCCACGAGAAGCGTTATATCAGGCGCGGCGGCGCACGGTCGGGCCGGTCGGCGCATCGGCGACCTCCCAGCCCAGATCCGCGATTTGCGCGCGCAACGTGTCGGAGAGCGCGAAGTCGCGGGCCTTGCGGGCGGCTTGGCGCTGCTCGACGAGCTCCATCACTTCGGCGGGCGCGGCCTCCTCCTCGGGACGAACGGCGCGGTGCTCGAAATCGAGGCCGAGGATGGGGTCGAACGCGCGCCAGAGGCGGGGCGAACCGAACGAATGCAGGATGCCAACGGCCTTCGGCACGTTCACGTCGTCGCTGAACGCCGCCAGCACCTCGTCGTGGGCCGCCTGGTATTCGGACTCGCCGGCGAGGGGCTCGTCCTCGGACCGTGCGACACGGTCGTAGAGGCGGGTCAGGGACGCGGCGGCGGTGTCGAGCGACGCGGCGCGGCCCGCGGTGCGCTCGGCGTCGGCCCAGTCCCACGCAAGCTCGAGTTCGGAGCGGTAGTGGGCCTGGAGGCAGAGGTAGCGGTAGGCGAGCGGATCGTAGCCGGAGCGGACGAGCGTGTCGACCGTGAGGAAGTTGCCCTTGGACTTGCTCATCTTGCCGCGGACATTGAGGAACGCGGCGTGCATCCAGTAATTCACGAACGTTTTGCCGGTGGCGCATTCGCTTTGCGCGATCTCGTTCGTGTTGTGCACCGGGATGTGATCGTTGCCGCCGCAGTGGATGTCGAACGATTCGCCGAGGTATTTCATGCTCATCGCGGAGCATTCGATATGCCAGCCGGGGTAGCCGACGCCCCACGGGGATTCCCACTTCATGATGTGGCCGGGCTTGTTGGTGAACCAGAGGATGAAGTCCTGCGGGCTGCGCTTGCCCGGATCCACGAACACATCGTCGCGAGCCGTCTTTTGCTCCTCGAATCGGGTGCGCGCGAGTCGTCCGTAGTCGGGGTCCTTCGACGTGTCGAAGTAGAGGCCTTCGTCGGTGAGGTAGGTGAATCCCTTGCGTTCGAGTTCGAGGTTGAGTGCGATCATCTCCTCGACGTGCTCGGTGGCGCGGGGCAGGATGTCGGGGCGATGGATGCCGAGCCGACCGAGATCGGCGAGGAAGCAGTCCTCGTAGTGGCGGGCGATTTCCCACGGGGTCTTGCGCTCGCGCGCGGCGGCCACCGCCATCTTGTCCTCGCCGGCGTCCCCGTCGGAGGTCATGTGCCCGACATCGGTGACATTCATCACCCAGGTGACCGCGTAGCCGTGGAAACGGAGGATGCGCGTGAGCAGATCTTCGAAAAGGAAGGTCCGCAGATTGCCGATGTGGGCGAAATTGTAGACCGTGGGTCCGCACGTGTAGAGCCCGACCTTGCCGGGGACCATCGGGGAGAAGGTTTCCTTGGAGCGGGACAACGTGTTGTAGAGCTGGATATCCATGGCGTGGGAACATTGTATCGCCGGGGCCGTGGCGGGTTTCCCAACGGCCCACCGGCCATTTCCATCCGCGGGACCCTAGTCGACGACCTTCCCGCGCGGTCGCCACCGCCCCCCCGACGCCGCACCCCGTACAATGCCCCCATGCCCACCCGCTACATCCTCCACACCGACGGCGCGTCCAAGGGAAACCCCGGCCGCGCCGGCATCGGAGTCGCGTTCTGGCGCGACGGCGAAACCGAACCCTGCCACACGCTCGCCGAACGTATCCCCGATACGACCAACAATGTCGCCGAATACACCGCCCTGATCCGCGGACTCGAGGTGGCCCTCGAACGCGGCGCCGACGAGGTGGAGGTCCGCACCGACTCCGAACTCATGGCACGGCAGATCGCCGGACGCTACGCGGTGAAATCGGAGGACCTGCGCCCCCTCTTCGCCGCCGCCACCGGACTGCTCCGCCGCTTCGACCGCGCCAGCGTCGTCCACGTCCGCCGCGAACACAACAAACTCGCGGACCAACTCGCCAACCAAGGCATCGCCGCGGGATCCTGAACCACCGTGCGCACCCCTTCCCTGCGCCCCGTCGTCCGCTCCCTGGGCGGCGTCCCCGCCATCGAGCTCCTCCTCGGAGACACGGTCGCCTTCGCCGCCGATCCCGCCGCTCCCGCCGGTGTCGCCCTCCAGCTTCCCGGCGGGCGCCCCGAAGCGGTCCGGTTCCGCCACCTCCGCACCCACGACGACCGCATTGTCTCCGAACCCCTCGTTCACGGAAACCTCCGCCTCGTCTGGCACGTGCGCCGCATCGGCGACCATTTGGTCGAACGGACCCTCGAAGCCACCGCGCTGCGCCAAGCCCGCTTCGCCCTGTCGTTCCCGGTCAGAATCCCGCTCCCGGGCGCCATGGCGTCGTTCTCCGGAGCGGTCGACGCACCCACCCAGGTCGACACCATCCGCGGTGCGCAGCGCACGGAAACGTTTCCCGTGGGAATGGTCCGCACCACCGACACGGTGTTCGGCATCGCCGCCGAATCGCCAGGCGAATGGGAAAACCGCTGCGGGCTGCTGCTCGAACCCGCCGAAAACCGAATGACGGTTCGCTCGGGCGACGGCCGCGCGCCGTATCCCCTGGTGCTGCGCCCCCCCGAGGACGCGCGGGACACGTACCAGTACACGATGGACGGTTGGAGGACGCTCGCGGCCGGCGAAACCCTGCGCTGCACCACGTGGTGCTTCGTCGCGCCCGCCCGCACCCACCACGACGCACAGCTGGCGGCGCACATCGCGGTGGCGAACGCCAAAGGCTGGAACCAGTCGTCGGTGGAGGCCATCCTCCGCAACACCGCGTGGTACCTGCTGCGGCGCAATCTCGCCCGCGACGAAAACGACCGGGCGCGCGCCGGCAGCCATATCTTCGTCTCCGGACCCGGCTACGGCTGGAAGCAGTGGGTCTCGGACGGATTCTGGACCGCTCTGGGCCTTGGCGACCCGCGCTGGATCGCCGAAGCGCACCGGGCCGTGTTTTGGAACCGGATGGACTACGAGGACAACTGCCAGTACCACCTGATCTGGACCGCGCTGGTGCGCCGATCGGGTGGAAATCCCGACCTCGCGCTCGCCCGCCGCGCCCTCGACTTCCTCCGCCGGAACCAAAGGGACGGACTCTATGTTCCCCCCAGCCTGCCCGGCGCACCCAACGCGAAGGGCTGGAAAACCTACCACGACGTGCTGCCCTACGACGAAGGCGACTGCCCCACGTCGAACCAGGGCTTCCACTGCGCCGCCCTGATGGCCGCGCGCGAACTCGGACTGCCGGTGTCGCGCGCCGAAATCGACCGGGCCATCGCGGGATACCGCAGCCTGTTCAACCGATCCCGCGGGTTCTTTCCCACCAGTCGCATGCAGTCCGACACGCTCGGACAGGACACCCTCTACGGCGCCACCCTCTGCCACGCGGTGTACGGGGTCAAACTCGCGACCGACGATCAAGTGCGTGCCCACCACGCCGCGTCGCGCCGCGTCGCCACCCCCTACGGCCTCCGTGTGATCTCCACCGCCGACGGCGAACTGCTCCCCGGTCACTCCGGGGTCTACTGCTATGGCGGCTCCTGGTTCCTCAACGATGCGGCGAACCTGATGCTCGCCGAGGTCCACGGGGTTCCGGCGGCCGAAACGGACGCGTTGCTCGCCGACCGAATCCTGGTGGAGATTCGGGCGCAGGCCGGCTTCAACGAGTCGATCAGCACGGTGGACGGCCATCCCCACGGGCATGTGCTGTATTCGTGGAATTCGGGCTTCCTCTGGCTGCGCCGCGCGCTGCGCGAACGGCTCGGCCGGGTCGGCCCCGACCCGGTGGACCAGCGGGTCGATCAGGCCCTGGGCATCGTGCGGCGCGGAGGCCTTCTCGAGCGCGAGCCCGCGGTGGTGGCGGGCCGGCCGCACGCGCGGGCCCGGGTCGAAGTGGTGGCCGGCGCGCCCGGCCGCCAGCCCTGGATCGGGTGCACCGTGCTGCGCACGGATATGCCCGGAGGACGGCACGCCAATATCCGGACCATGCGGGCCCGCGTTGTTTCCCGCGACGGTCGCGTCGAACGGTCGATCGGCGACGGTCTCGCGGACGCTCCCGAGGGCTGGACCCAGTTCGCCGGGTGGTCGCCGGACGGTGCGCAGGCCATCCTCGGACTCGGCTGGCAGGATCCCGACAATGCGCGATGGGAGGAGGAGCACCGCACGTTCCGAATGGACCCCGGTCGCTGGCGGTTCGACAACGCGCTGGTGGACCTCGCGACCGGCTCCGTGGCGATCCCGACCGCGGTGGAGCGCGTCGGACACCACAACAGCGGCCTCCATTTCCGCCCCGACGGCACCCTCGGGTTCGCCAGCCTGGTGAACGGCGTTTCCAAACCGTTCGTCATGAACCGCGACGGGCGGGCGAAACGCGATGTGTCGGGCGGTGGGAACGGATTCACCTACGGCTTCACCGCATCCCCGGATGGACGTTGGATCAGCTACCACGCCGACTACCAGGTGTGGATCGCCCGCGCGGATGGCACGGACCGGCGGCGGATCGAAACCGGAAACCCGTTCAACTTCGCGCCGACCTGGTCTCCCGACAGCCGCCACGTGCTCTTCCTCGCCGGCGTGCGCGGCCGTTCCAACCCGGTGATCGCCTCCGCCGAGGACCGGTCGGTGCGGCCCCTGACGGATCTGGGCGGGTACCAAGGCTGGATCCTGTTCCTGGACGTGGACGATTTCCACGAGGGCAGCAGCGACATCCCGGTGTGGTCCGCCGACGGCCGGCACGTGTTCCACACGGCGCGCACCGGAGCCAATGTCGAACTGTTCCGCACCGACCTCGCAGGGCGCACCGAGCGGTTGACATCGACCCCCGCGGGAACCTTGCACTACCATCCGACTCCGTCGCGGGACGGACGCTGGCTTGCGTTCGGCGCGCTGCGCGACGGTACCCGCAACCTGTACGTGCTCGATCTTTCCTCCGGCCGCGAGCAGGCGATCACGCGTTTTCCCCGGGGCCGCGCCGCCATGTGGCCCCAGTGGCAGCCGATTCCTTGACGCTGGACGGAAAAATCCGCCGATTCGGGCGCGACACGCCGCGGGATACGGCATAGTTGAACGGGTATGGAAAACGTATTGCCCCATGGCACCACCCTGACCTGGCTCGGCCACTCCACCGTTCGCATCGGCACGCCTTCGGGAGCGCGCATCCTGATCGACCCGTGGACCTACGGCAATCCGTCGTGCCCCGCCGCGGACAAGGATCCGGGGCCCCTCGACCTCATCCTGATCACCCACGCGCACGACGACCATATCGGCGACGCCGTGCGGATCGCGCACGACACCGGCGCCCGCGTAGTGGCGATCGGGGAAATCGGACACCACCTGTGGCGGCTCGGCGTGTCCGAATCCCGCATGGTGCAAATGAATCGCGGCGGCACCGTACGTTTCCCGGATCTCGGTGTCTCGATCACCCAGACCGTGGCCCTCCACAGCAGCTCCACCGTGGTCGACGGCGCCATCGTGGCCCTCGGCGAACCCTGCGGATACGTGGTCGATATCGACGGCTTCGCGATCTACCACGCCGGCGACACCGATGTCTTCTCGGACATGCGCCTGATCGCCGACTTGTACGCGCCGAAGGTGGCGCTGCTGCCCATCGGCGACCACTACACGATGGGACCAGAGGACGGCGTCCGCGCTGCGGACATGCTGGGGCCGAAGGTGGTGATCCCCTGCCACTACAACACCTTTCCACCGATCGCTCAAGACGAGGCGGCATTCGCTGCGAAGGTTGAAGCCAAGGGCATCCGGTGTGCCCCGCTCTCACCCGGTGAGTCCGTCGAGGTCTGAGGTGGACCCATCCCCCCTCGATCTCATCAATGAGGAGATCAAGCGCACCGCATATCAGAAAAAGGTCGTGACCAAACTCCCGGTCAACGACGTCCTCGCCGAAGCCGCTGCGTTCTTCCAGGAACGCGGGTACAAATCCGGTCCAACAGGCC
>JBJTRZ010000621.1:0-6367 GCA_046076415.1 Armatimonadota bacterium | reverse complement strand
CACCGAGGTAGGACCCCCCGATGCCGACCACCACCATCGTGTCCGAGACGGACCGCAGCGACCGGGCGAGTCGTTCGATTTCGGCCAATTCGGCGTCGGTAACCAAAGCTTCCGGATCCATCCATCCGAGGAAGTCGGATCCGGCGCCGGTCTTGTCGCGGGCCACTGTGTCGGCGGCCGATGCCGCGGTCGCTTGACCTTCGATCAGGGACTGCGAAAGATCGGGGAAGAGTTGCGTGGGGTCTAGGTGGATCATGGTGTCGACGCGGTTGTGGACCGCGAACCGAGGGGATGGTTCCGGGTCAGGCGACCCGATGGAGGGGAATCGGTGTGAAACAACCCGAAGGTGCGAACTTCCAACGGTTCGCCGCGGTGTTGGTGTTCGAAATCATCGTCGCCCGCCCATTTCGAGCAGGCCTTGGCGCGCGGCGGCTGCCAATCGGTCCGGGATTCCGGGGGTGCGCAACGCCTTTTCCAAGCATTCCTTTGCCTTGGCGACATTGCGTTCCCGATACCACGTCATGCCGATCAGGAAGTGGCAGGTGCCTTTTTCGGGATCGCCGGGCGCGCGCAATGCCGCCTTTCCGAGCCAAAATCGGGCATCGGCCCCCGACCCGCCCCGCATCAGGTGTTGTCCCAGCAGGGCGTAGGTCATGAAGGGTTGTTTGCCGGGCTGTGCCTTCTCGAGGATGTTCGCCGCGAATTGGGCATCCTTCGCGTTGCCGCGCCGGAGCGAGCGCTCCACGACTTGCTTCGCCAAGGCGAGATCGTTGGGGCGCCCCTTGAGTCGAGCGAGCATCGCCGGCATTTCCTTCGCGTCCGAGACAATCGCGCGCAGATCCTCCAGCAAGGCGTCGGCGGGCTTGAAACCCCGCACCAGACCCTGAACGGTGCCGGCCGCATCGAGGATCATCAGGGTCGGTAGGCTGGACACCCCGTACTTCGCCGCCAGTTCGCGCCCTTCGCGCTCGGTGTTGAGGCGCAAGGGCACCATCGAATTGAGGGTGGCAACGACTCTAGGATCCGGAAAGACCTCCTTTTCGAGCTTGTGGCAATAGGTGCACCAGTCCGCGTAGAAGTCGATGAAGACGAGTTTACCGGTACCTCGAGCCGCACGGGCGGCGTCGGTCCACGTGCGGGCCCAACGGATCGTATCTGCCATGGGATCATCTTAAGATCCAGACTCCGGGTCGTCAAACCCGTATACTGCTTGGATGCGGACGGAATCAACCGGGCGAAGACGGGGACGACGTCCCGAAGATGCCGAGGTCCGCCGCGCGCGTGTCGTGGCGGCGCTAGCCGAGTTGGAGCGGGGAGGAGTTCCGTTTTCGGTGGGGGACGTTGCCGAGCGGGCCGGAGTCAGTCGTGCAACGCTGTATCGCGACGAATCGCTGCGTGCGCTGATCGGCGATCGTGGAGACGGTCCGGCACACCGCCCCGTGGATCATCGCCAATTGACGAAGCTCGAGCGGGACCGCGAGGAAGCGTTGGAGGGACGGCGCTTGGCGCGCCGGGAACTCCGTGCGGCGCGGCGCGAAATCGACGAACTCAAGGACCGTGTCGAACGCTTGGCTCGGGAAAACGAGTCCCGCCAGCAATCCCGGTTGATCGATGCAACCATCCAAGCCGATGTCGATCGCATCCGCAACGACGCGTATGCCGAAGGGTTTCAAGCGGGAACCCGGGCCGCGGCCCAACGTGGCAACGGTCGGCCGGGCGCCTCGGCTGGGTTGGCGGTGGCGGCCGCTCGACTTCCGAAGCCGGTGGTGGCCTCCGCCCGCAGGACCCTGGCCAGGGCGCTGCATCCGGACCTTTACGCGGACAACCCCGCGGCCGCGCTTCTCGCCACGGAAATCCTCAAGCAGCTCAACGAATTGGCGTCACGCCCCTGACGGTTCCGCGGTCTCCTCCGCGGCGAGCCGGGCGAATGCCCGTGCGCGGTGGTGGAAGAGGGACCTCAGGATCCGCTCCATGACCATGCGGTCCGCAATACGTCCCAGCACGCCGAACGGGCTCGCGAATTCCACTTCCTCGACCAACTCGGAACCACCGGGATGCGGCTCGAAGCGATGGACGTGGCGCCAGTGGGCGAACGGTCCGCGCTCTTGCGTATCGACGAAGCAATAAGGGGGATCGTACCGTTCGATGCGGGTTTCCCACCGAAGGCGTATTCCCAGTCGAAAAGGTTCGAGCACGATCGTGAACCGGGCGTCCGGGCCGAGCCGCGCGCCGGGATCCTCGATGCGAACCCCGAGGAAACGGGGGGTGATCCGGAGGAGGACGGCGGGGTCCTGATGCAGATCCCACAGCCTTTCCGGGGGCATCGGCAGAGGAATGCGTACCGTGAATCGTCCCATGTGCTCCGAAACGTCGCCGGGGCCGGGACGGTTCCCTAGAGGTGTCCGCGCAACACGACGGACAGGTAGTAGTAGGCGATCGGAGCCGTGAAAAGCAGCGAGTCGAACCGGTCAAGTATGCCGCCATGCCCCGGCATGATCCCTCCGAAATCCTTGATTCCGAGGTCGCGCTTGAGCGCCGACTCGCACAGGTCGCCGATTTGGCCCAGCAGTCCCAGGATGGGGCCGAGCAGCGCGCAATGCCACAACGGCAGACCGATCCACGTTCCCCAGCCAACCGACATCAAGGTCGCGAAACACAAACCGCCGACCGCTCCCTCCACCGTTTTGTTTGGCGAGAGCCGCGGCGCCAGTTTGCGTTTCCCGAACCGGGATCCGGTGAAGTAGGCGCCCGTGTCGGTGATCCAGGTGACCGCGAAGACATAGAGGACCACCCAAGCGCCTTTGGGAGTCTCGGGAAACGGAGCCGGCGCGACCATTCCGGGAAAAGAGCGCAGCCGAATCAAATAGGAGACCATCCAACCCACGTAGACCACCCCGAGGAACGTGACGCCCGTATTGGCCAGCGGCTCGGACTCGCGGCGCACCACCTGATGCACCAAGGTTGTGATCACCATCACCGCCAGGAACATGGGAAGGAGTTCGGAGAGGATTCCCTGCCCCGAACCGAACGCTGCGATTTGGAGGATGGCGATGGCGAGGTAGCCGACCACCGAAGAAGGCCGGAAATGGCGCAGTCTCAGGGCGCGAAAATATTCGCCCGCCCCGAGGAGTGCGACCAGCGCCAACGCGGACGCGAAAAGGATGCCCGGAAGGCGTGCGTCCACTTCGAAGAAGACCAGCACCAAGAGCAACGGAATGCCCACGAACGAGGAAACCAATCGGACCACAAGGCCCGGCGGCATTGCATCCGTGACCGCGCGCGCCCGCTCCTGTGCTTCCGAGGCCGCCTCGCGAGCAATGCCCACGGCCCGGTCCTGCGCTTCGCGGACGCGGTCGTGCGCCTCGTGCGCCGCGACTCGGGCCCGTTCGCGGGCTTCCTCGAGCCGTTGCCGTGCTTCGTCGAAATTGCGGGGCATCAGTCGCTCCCCCGCAGGTCTGTCACCGTACCAACACCTTGAGCGCCCGGGATTCCACCGTGATCTCCACCGGCGTGCTTCCCCGTATTTCTCCGTCGACATTCATTGGCTGGGGGGGCGTGGCCGCGATGCGAAGCGACGAGGCCCGCACCAAGGAAACCGCCGGGTGTCCGATGTGCTGCGCGTTCTGCAACCGGACGAGCAACGGAAGACGTTGAAGTTTGGGGAGGTTTCGGATCACCAACACATCCAGTCGGCCGTCGTCCATGCGCGCTTCGGGTGCCGCGGGCATTCCCGCACCGTAAACGCGTCCATTGAGCACGGATACCAGCATGGCGTCGGGAATCACTTGGTCCGTCTCGTCGTCGATTCCCAACGTCAACCGAAACGGCGGAAACTGGAAGATGGTCTTGAGGATCGCGAGATTGAATGCGATGCGTCCCCGCGCGAAACGAATCCCGGTGTTCATGGTTTGCATGACGCGTGAATCGAATCCCGTACCGGCGTTGTTGATGAACGGCACGCCGTTGATCAGGCCAATGTCGACCGAAAGCGCGGATCCTTCGTGGATGACGCGGGCGGCTTCCGTGGGATCGAACGGGATGCCGAGATTCCGTGCGACATCGTTGCCCGTGCCCGCCGGAATGATTCCCAGGATTGCGCCCGTGCCGTGGATTCCCCGCACCACATCGCCGACTGTGCCGTCCCCACCAAAGGCCACGACCACGGGACATCGCGTCGCCAGTTCCCGGCCCAACTCGACGGCGTGTCCGGGACGCTGCGTCGGGACCCACTCGTACTCCGGGCCCAAGGCGCGTTTCGCGGCCTCGAGACGCTCGACGCCTTTGCCCCGACCTGCGGCCGGATTGAATACGACCGCGCCTCCCGCCGTCAGCATGTTTTCCGTCGACATCGCAAACGGAGTATAACCCAACACGACGCAACGATCGGAGGAGCTGGATGGGAAGCGATCCCGCGCCGAGGGTGTTCCCGGACCTGGAGGATTGGTGGCATATGCTGGTGCCGGGCGAGGGAGCCACTCCCTCGCTGCTTGAAAAGGGCATTCGCCCGCTGGTCGTGTACCTGTTCCTGCTCGTCGCGTTCCGGTTTTCCGGCAAGCGCGAATTGGGACAAGCCACGTTGTTCGATTTTCTGATCGTCCTCTTGATTTCGAACGTGGTTCAGAACGCGATGATCGGTCCCGACAACAGCATCGGGGGAGCAATGGCGGGTGTCGCCGTCCTGCTGACCCTTTCCTGGGGCTTGAACCGTGTCACCAGCCGATCCACCCGGGCCAGACGATGGCTGGAGGGGACTCCAACGGTGCTGGTGCACGATGGACGCATCCTGTTCGAAGCGATGCGCAAGGAGAGCGTCTCCGAAAACGACCTTCGGACCGCGCTCCGCGAACAGGGCATCGCTTCGGTTCGCGAAGTTCGGTACGCCATCCTCGAACTCGATGGCCGCATATCGGTGGTACGTGCGGATGCGCCGGTCCCGGCCGGCGGCGAAGACTGCGTGGTCGGAGATATTCGCGAGCAGATCGAGCGGAATGCCTGAACGATCCATCGAGGCCTGCTTCGCCCTTCCTTGGCGGGAGTCGCGAAATTGGGTTTGGGACGCGTGCCCGGAAGGGTTGGGATGCGCCGCGGTCTCGTTGGTGGGGGGCGGGCGACGGGGACTCGCGGAAATACGTGCCGCGTTTGCCCAGCGTCGCCGCATCCGCCACGCCGATGTCGTCCTCGCGTGGGAACTGCGATCGGCGCTTGCGGTGCGACTCGTTCTTGGAAGATCGCGTCCCTGGATTGCTGTCGCACCGATCGTGAAGGGACCGTGGGCCAAATCGCACTCCGCCACGGGGGGATTGCTGCGGTGCGCGGCACGTGTCGTTTGGATGTCGCACGCTGAATCCCGGCGCTTCGGGGAGCGTTTGGGTCTGGATCCGCTTCGAATGCTCGCGGACCGCGTGCCTTGGCCGGTGCGCCCCTTGTCGAGCGAGGACGATGGCACGTGGCTCGCGGCGGGACGATCCCACAGGGATTGGGACACTCTCGGGAAGGCGTCGGTTCGCGCACGACGCACGGGTTTCGTCGCCGGGGCCGCGGGAGTGCCGTTCGGTTCCGAAGTCGAATGTTGCCAGTGGATTTCCGGCGAAGAACTCGATCGGCGCATCGACCGGTGCGGTTTCCATGTGGCGAGCGTTGCGGCCGTGGAACATGGGTGCGGCCAGTCGATGATCCTCCGGGCCGCGATGGCCGGGAAGCCTTCGATCGCCACCGACTTGGACGTTTTGGAGGAATATCTTCCGCCGGGAGCCGCGCTGCGCGTGCCGCACGGGGACGTCGACGCACTTTCCGACGCGATGGGGACGCTTGCTGCGGATGCCTCCCTCCGAACCGCGATGGGGGAATTGGCCAGCGAGGATGCCCGCGCGTCGACCTTTTCTGAATTCGGACGAAGGATGCTGGCGCTGGCCACCGAAGTCCGGGAGGGATTTTCGCAGTGACCGGTCCGTGGAGGGCGTGGGAGATTGCGTTGACGCGGCCCGAACGGTTCGTGGTTGGGCTGATGTCGGGGACATCCGTGGACGGGATCGACGCCGCGCTGGTCCGGTTCGACCGGGAGACCCATTTTCCCGAGTTGGTGACGTTCCGGGAGACGCCGTGGCGCCCCGAGGAACGCGAGATGCTTCTGGCGGCCGCGGCGGGACGCGGGAACGCGGAGCGCGTCGCCCATCTCCATTTCCTCGTGGGCGCGCGGTTCGCGGAGGCCGTGGAGGAATTGCTGCGATGCTCGGGGATCCGGGCCGATGCGGTGGGCAACCACGGCCAGACCATCGCCCATCGACCGCCGACTCCGGGCGGCTCGGGTGCGACGTTGCAGATTGGATGCGCCGCGTCGATCGCGCGGAGTTCCGGATGCGTGGTGGTC
>JBJTRZ010000620.1:0-4878 GCA_046076415.1 Armatimonadota bacterium | reverse complement strand
GGTGCTGCTGCAGCACGACGTGGTGACACCGCGCCCCTACACGCGCCTCAATCTGGTGCAGGGCACGCGGGGGGCGATCTCCGATTATCCGCCGCGGATCCACGTGGACGGGCGCACCGCGGGGCACGACTGGGAATCGCTCGAGGCCTACAAGGAGTTCGAGGACGCGCTCTGGACCCGCGCGGGAACCTCGGCCCAGGCGCAGGGCGGACACGGCGGCATGGACTATCTGATGCTGCTCGATTTGGTGGAAACCCTGCAGCGCGGCGGAGTGCCGCGCATCGATGTCTACGACGCGGCGGCGTGGAGCGCGCCGTTCGAACTCTCCGAACGTTCCGTGGCCTCCGGCAACCTGCCGGTGGACTTTCCCGACTTCACCCGCGGGCGCTGGGGAGCCGCCTGACCCGACACCGAAGTCGTCGCCGGAAACCCACCCTCGGCTTGGTATACTGCGAAGGTTTGCCCCGCCGGCGCAGCGCGGGGCCGGGAGTTCGTTCACCATGAAGATGCAGGAATACCAGGGCAAGGAGTTGCTCGCGCGCTACGATGTGCCGGTGCCGAAGGGCATCGTCTGCCGCACGGCCGAGGAGGCCGGGGCGGCGGCGCGGGCATTGGGAGGCGGCGCGGTGGTCAAGGCCCAGGTGCTCTCCGGAGGTCGGGGCAAGGCGGGCGCGGTCAAGGTGGGCAAGACCCCCGAGGCCTGTGCCGAATTCGCGGGCTCGATCCTCGGAAAATCGCTTTGGTTCGAACAGGCCAAGGCCGAACTGCCGATCAACACGCTGCTGGTCGAGGAGCTGCTTCCCATCGCGAAGGAGTACTACCTCGGTGTCGTCGTGGACCGGGTCACGCAGCGCAACGTGCTGATCCTCTCGTCGCAGGGCGGCATGGACATCGAAGAGGTGGCCCACGAGCACCCCGACGCCATCGGCCGGCTGGCGGTGGACCCCACCGTTGGACTGCGCGACTTCCAGATTCGCGACCTCGCCCGCGGCGGCGGGGTTCCGACGAGCGAACTGCCCGCCCTCGCGCCGTTCGTGCGCAGCCTCTACAAGGCGTGCCTCGAAGCGGATGCGACCCTCGCGGAGATCAACCCGTTGGTGGTCACCGCCGACGGCAAGTTCATCGCCGGCGACGCCAAATTCGACATCGACGACAACGCGCTGTTCCGGCACCCAGAATACGCCGAGGTGGCGGAAACCTCCGACGAAACCGATGCGTTCGAAAAGGACGCCAAGCGGCGGGGCATCAACAACTATGTCCACCTCGACGGCAACATCGGAATCATCGGCAACGGTGCGGGTCTGGTGATGGGCACCATGGACGAAGTGAAGCGGGCTGGCGGAGCCGCCGCCAACTTCCTCGACATCGGCGGCGGCGCCAAGGCCGATCTGGTGCGCAACAGCCTCGAGCTCGTGCTCTCCGACCCCAAGGTCGAGGGCGTGCTCATCAATATTTTCGGGGGCATCACCCGCGGCGACGAAGTGGCGAAGGGAATCATCGAAGGAACCTCCACCCTCGATATCCGCGTCCCGCTCGTGGTGCGCCTTGCCGGAACCAACGCCGAGGAAGGGCTCGCGCTGCTCGCCGGCACCAATCTGGTGCCCGCGGCGACGATGCAGGAAGCCGCTCGGACCGTGTTCGCGCTCGCGGCCGCGGGTCGCAAGTAGGAAAGGAGGCCGACAATGGCCTGGGAATACAAGATCGTTACCGCTTCGGGAGAGGACGAGGACGACGAGGACATCCTCAACGAACTCGGCGGCGAGGGCTGGGAACTCGTGACGGCGCTCCAGAGCGAGGTTTTCTTCGAAGTGGAGACCGAGGACGGCGAGGAGGAGGCCGAGGAGACCGCGGAGATCGTGGTCACCTTCTACCTCAAGCGGCAGAAGTAACCACGGAAAGCAAGCGATGGCGATCCTGATCGATGAAAACACCAAGGTGGTCGTGTCCGGCCTGACCGGACGCGAAGGCACCTTCCACGCGGGCCAGATGCTGGCCTACGGAACGCAGGTCGTGGCGGGGGTCACACCTGGCAAGGGCGGCCAAACGTGGACGTCGCCGGATTGCGCCCACGCCGTTCCGATCTTCGACACCGTGGCCGAGGCGGCCGCCGTCACCGGCGCCACCGCCCACTTCGTCACCGTGCCGCCCCGCTTCGCCGCGGAGTCGATCCTCGAAGGCGCGCTGGCCGGCATGGAGCTCATCGTCTGCATCACCGACCTGATTCCCCAGCAGGACATGATTCCGGTGGTCGACCATGTGAAGCGCATCGCGCGCACTCGGCTGATCGGCCCCAACTGCCCGGGACTGCTCTCCGCCGGAAAGTCGAAAATCGGGATCATCCCGCAGTCCAACTTCATCTCCGGGCCCGTCGGCCTGGTGTCGCGCTCGGGCACCCTCACCTACGAGATCGCCGCGGCGCTCACCGAAGCCGGACTCGGACAAACGACCGCGGTGGGCATCGGCGGCGACCCGGTGCTGGGAATGCGTTTCGTGGATGTCCTGGCGGAATTCGAAAAGGATCCCGAAACCAAGGTCGTCGTGATGGTGGGCGAAATCGGCGGCTCCGACGAGGAGGCCGGCGCCGAGTTCATCAAGACCATGACCAAACCGGTGGTCGGATTCATTGGCGGACGGTCCGCGCCTCCCGGAAAGCGCATGGGGCACGCCGGCGCCATCGTTTCGGGCACCAGCGGCAGCGCCGAGGGCAAGATCCTGGCGCTCAACGCCGCCGGGGTGCCGGTGGCGGACTCCACCAACGAAATCCCGGACTTGGTGAAGGCGGCGCTGGCGAAGATCGCTTGACCCCGCTCCGGCTTGGGAACGAAGGCGACCCCGCGATGATCACGATTCGCGAGGTCGCCTTTTCCGATCTGGACCCCGCTGAAGTCGTCGCGTTGTTCCACCGCGTCCAACCGGATTTCGCGCTGACCGCCGAGGAATTCCGGAGCTGGGAATCCGCGCGGCCCGCCCGCTTGAGGTCGTGGTGGATCGCGGCGACCGTGCAGGACCGATTGTTGGGCCTCGGCTCGATCGCGCAGCCGATGTACTCCGACCGCGAGGACACCTGCGTGCTGCGCATCCATGTGGATCCCGACCTCCGTCGCCGTGGCACGGGTCGCGCGCTGCACGACATGTTGATGTCCCGCGCCGCGGTACTGGACCCGGCCGAAGTGATCGTGAACGTTCTGGGCGATCAGAGGGAGGCGCTCGGATTCCTCGAACGTCGGGGATACGCGATCGTGCTCCGCTCGCCGAAAGTCAAGCTCGACCTCGCCGGCTTCGATACGAACGACTGGGACGCGGCGCGAGGGCGGGTCGATGCGGCGGGATTCGAGCGGATCGATTTCGCCCGCTGGATCGCGCGCCGGGGCGACGAAACCGCGCACCGCGAGCTGCACGCGCTCGAGGCGGACATCACGGGGGACGTGCCGCATCCCGACGGCCATCCGATCGTGCTGCCCGGCTACGACGAATGGCGCACCATGCTCTCCGCGTTCCCCGGCTTCCGGCCCGATGGCTACCGCCTCGCGGTGGCTCCCGACGACACGCTGGCGGGAGTCTCCATGGTATGGCCGGGACAATCCGGAGGCGTGGCCGAAACCGGCTTCACCGGAGTGCGTCGCTCGTGGCGCCGGCGCGGCGTGGCGATCGCGCTGAAGGCCGACGCCGCCGAGTGGGCGCGGAGCATCGGGGCCACGGCGCTGCGGACCGAGAACGCCGAGGAGAACGCCGGGATGCGGGCCATCAACGCCGCGCTGGGATTCGCCGAGATACCGCCCGTGCTCACGCTCCGAAAACATCTGCGCGACCCGCGGTAGAATCGCGTACCCTCCCCGAGGCCGCGGTGTCCGCGCCCTCCGAAAAACTCGACCATGCCCATCCGATCGTGGCTGCTCGCCCTCCTGCTCCTCCTCGCCGGTGCGCCGCTGACCCATGCACAAGGCGCCGAGGCGGTTGGAAACTTGGCGTTGCCCGCGCCGATCGCGCTTCGCGAGTGCACCGGCCCCGGCTGGATGCGTTTCCGCGCCGGCACGACCGACGTGCTCGAATCGCAGTTGCAGTGGGTTGCCATGATGTCCGGCGACCCGGTGCGCCCCTACCTGATCACGCGCGGAGAAACCGTACGCGTCGGCGAGACCGAATTCCTGGTCGCGTGGCGCGTGCCGATGGCCCCCGGCGAATTCCAGCGCATCGGCAATCACGCGGCGGATTCCCCCCTTCCCCGCCCGAGCCTCGATACCCGGCTGTCATTGACGTTGGTCAACCTGCGCGCGACCGCGGTGCTCGCGGATGCCGCACCCTTCGACGCGTTGAAGGACTTGGACGCGAAAACGGCGGTATCGGCGGTGTTCGAGGAGGCGCGCGCCCGTGCCCGTGCCACGTCGTCGCTGTCCAACCTCAAGCAGGTCGGGCTCGGCATGATGATGTACGTGCAGGATTACGACGAAGTATTTCCGCCGATGCGGTCCGAGCCCGAGGTTCGCAAACGGCTGATGCCCTACATCAAGAACGACGCGACTTTCCGCAACCCGATCGATGAAAAGCCGTATGTTTACAACCCCGCGCTCTCGGGCGTGTCGCTGACGCGGATCCACGCGCCGTCGGATCTCGCGGTCGTTTGGGAGGCCGATCCGGCGCCCGACGGGACCCGCGGGGTGGGGTTCGCCGACGGGCATGCGAAGCGCGTGTCCGCCGCCGAGTGGGCCCGGATACTCGCCAACCTGCGCGCGATCGCACCGCCACCGCCCGCGAAAGGCACGCCGCGCAAGGCGCCGGGCAAGCGGTAGCAGGGGAGCCGGTCGTGTTGGACATTCTTCCCTTCTCTCCCGCCGTGTACGGCTATGCTGCAGTCGCGGGCGTGTTGACCCACACGCAGCC
>JBJTRZ010000619.1:0-2765 GCA_046076415.1 Armatimonadota bacterium | reverse complement strand
CGCCGAGGCCGTAAACCTTTTCCCCGAACCACGTCATCTCCGATTTCGCGAACCCGACATTCACGCGATCCAAAAACGCGATGATGTAAAGCAGGAATAGGAAAGGAATGAGTTTGCGCGCGGCCTTCGCGACCACGGCAGCCTCCTTCCGACTCCTCGATTCGTCCACCGTTTCCATACGCTTGCGCACCCTCCGGGGTGTGGCCCTACCGTTCGGTTCACGCGCCGCGAACTCCTTCGGAACGCAGGAACCCGCCTCGCCGGTTGCGAACTCGCCTGCATGAGTCGCATCCCGCTTCCCCCCGTCAAGGTCCTCGACCGTGTCGCGCCGCGATGGAAGGACGTCCTCGCACCGCTGCCGACCGAAGCGGTTCGCGTGGAAGGTTGGCTTGGTCGGAGAATCGACGCCAATGCGGACCGACGCCTGCTCGAGGCGGATGAGGACGGAATGCTGGCGGGGTTCAAGCATCGACCCGGTGCCCAGGCATGGATCGGCGAACATGCGGGAAAGTTCCTGCACGCAGCTTCGCTGGCGACCCGCAACCGCCGGCTACCCGCTTTGGCGGCGAAGCGCGATCGCGTTGCGCGGGCGCTCATCGCCGCGCAGGAGCCCGACGGCTATCTGGGCACCTACCTTCCCGATCAACGTTTCGGACTGTTTCCCAATGCGGACTGGGACGTTTGGGTGCACAAATACTGCCTCATCGGCCTGCTTGCCTGGCACGAGGCCACCGGCGACCCGGCGGGCCTCGCGACCTGCGTTCGCGCCGCGGACCTATTGCTGCGCGCCTTTCCGCCCGGAGGCAAGCGCCTCGCATCGGCCGGCACCCATGTCGGCATGGCGGCCACGAGCGTGCTCGAACCCCTGGTTCTGCTGCACCGGCGCACCGGCGAGGGACGGTTTTTGGAATTCGCGCGTCGAATCGTCGACGATTGGAATCTGGCGGGAGGCCCCGGAATTGCGGCGAGCCTGAAGCAGGGAAAAGGGGTCGAGGGAACCGCCAACGGGAAAGCCTACGAGATGCTCTCCAATCTCGTCGGATTGTGCGAACTTGCGCGCACCACGGGGGACCGGTCCCTCCTCGACCCGGTGCGCGCCGCCTGGACCGACATCGTGAACCACCACCGGTACCTGACGGGCTCGATGAGTCGGCACGAGCACTTCGGACCGGACCACGAATTGCCCAACGCGCCCGATGCCAATGTCGGCGAAACCTGTGTCACCACCACGTGGTTGCAACTCAATGCCCTGATGCTGCGTATGACGGGCGACATCCGGCATGGCGACGAAATCGAGCGGGCGCTTTGGAACCATCTCGCCGCGGCCCAGCGCCCGGACGGGGCGCAATGGTGCTACTACACGGCGCTCGAAGGCACGAAACCCTATGGACCGGGCATCAATTGCTGCGTCTCGTCGGGTCCCCGCGCGATGGCGCTGGCCCCGTCGCTGGCCGTGTTGCGGAGCGCGAACGGCGTGGTCCATATCAATTTTCCGGAATCCTTGGTCGCCGAAATCCAAATCGATGGTGTCCCGGTGCGCCTGCGTCAAACCGTCCGGTACGAGGCCGAGCAGGTCCGGGTCGCGCTGTCCGTGGAAGGCCGACCGGGCAAACCGCTCGCGGTTCGATGGCGCGTGCCCGAATGGCTTCGGGGCGGAGTCGACACGGATGCCTCGGGCTGGGCAACGTTCACGGTCGGACCGACAGGACGTTCCCGCGGCGACGTGCTAGGAGCGACGATCGGGGTGCGGCGCATGCGCGGATCCCACGGAAACACCGGCAAGGACGCGTATCAATTCGGTCCTTGGGTGCTCGCGGCGGTTTCCTCGCCGGAAGCGCCTCCTCCGTGGCGCATGCGTGCGGATTCCTCGCCCGTTCGGGTGGCCGCGCCGGGCGCGCATCGGCTTGCGATGATCGATCGAATGAACCGCACCTGGATTCAAAAGCTGGTGGCCTTCGCAGATGCGGGCGCCCAGGGGGAACGCTACGCCGTCTGGCTACCCGACCCGTCCACGCGCTGGCCCGCGGAGTCGCCCTCCCTTTCGCAGGGCGAGGAAATGCGCAGCCGCCCCGGCAATGTCCAAGGGTCCATCCTCGACGGGGATCCGCGCACGATCGTCGTCACCTTCGACGGCGCCCGCCAGGTTGAGGCGTGGTTTGGCGTGGAGCTCGACCTGCCGGTCTCCGCACGCACGTTCCTCTACCGCCACGGCCACGCGTTCCACGACGGAGGATGGTTCGTGGGTTCGCCCCGCGTCGAGATAAAGGAACGGCGAGACGGTCCATGGGTTGGGCTGGGGACATTCCCGGACTGGCCCGCGACGACCATGCGATCGCCCGCGGACCTCGCGGACGGACGATTGTTCCGGTTGCGCCTCGCCACCCCGAGAACGTTCGTTGCCCTGCGCGTGGTCGGCGTGCCCGCGTCGGGGGATCAGGAGCGGATTTCCTTCGCATCGTGCGCCGAAATCGGCGTGGAACCTTGAGGCGAACGATGGAAAAACGCTGGCGATTGGTCGGCATCGACTTCGACCATATGCACATGGGAGACTTGCTGCGCCTCGCGCACGAACACCCCCTTATCGACATCGTCGGTGTGGCGGACCAGGACCCGGACCGTGCGCTGCGGGTATCGGAACCCTTCGGCATCGATCGGCATCGCATTTGGACGGATCCGGTCGACTGCTTGAGGGAAACCCGCGCCGACATCGCCGTGCTGTGTCCAGCCACCGGTCTGCACGCCGGCGTGGTGGTCCAATGCGCGCC
>JBJTRZ010000618.1:0-8911 GCA_046076415.1 Armatimonadota bacterium | reverse complement strand
GCCGTGGTGGCAAGCAATGGGCGAATGGTCTTGCCACGGATCCACAGCAGGCGCAGGCCATAGGTCGTCACGCTGCCGTCGTGGCCCACCAGGTCGGGGGCCAGTTCGACGGCGGCGCGCGAGAGCGGGAAGCGATACGCGATCTCCACGCCGTCATCGTCGGTTGGAAAGGTCTCCGGGAACATGCCACCCACGTTTTTGGCTCACCAAACCCCGCGCGTTCCTGCGACAATTACCAGTTCCGTCACAATTGCCGGGTTCGGCGCGGTAAGCGGACGCGCGTGGGGCGCAGGCGAACTTTCTCCTGCGCGAACCTGAAGATCGCACGGGGCATGCCGACAATTTCCACGGATCGGTCCGTTCCGGGGCCGACGTCCGGAGGAAGTCATGTCCCTGATTGGATCGCTTTTCGGCAAGGAGTCGCTTGTCGGCATCGACATCGGCAGCCACGCCATCAAAATGGTGCAGTTGGAAACCTTCCGCACCGGCTACCGCGTGGTGCGGGCCGAAATGGTCCGCACGCCTCCCGGCGCGGTCCGCGACGGACAGGTGGTCGGCGCGGAAGCGGTCTCCATGGCCATCGGGCAGCTGCTCGAATCGGCGGGGATCGCGGCGAACGCCGCCGTCGTGGCGGTCGCGGGGCCCACGGTCGCCGTGCGCCAGATCCGCGTTCCCAAGTCGGGCGTTCCCGCCCTCGCCAAGTCGATCCGCTACGAAGCGGCCAAGCACCTTGGCAACAATGTCGACGAGTCGGCGGTTTCCTACGAGGTGATGGGTCCGTCCATCGACGACCCTGCGCAGTTCGAGACCATGCTCGTGGCCACGCCGCGCGATCTGGTCGAGGCGCGGGTGTCCGCGGTGGCGCAGGCCGGCCTCGAGCCCGCCGCGGTCGACATCGAAGCCTTCGCCGCGCAGCGCGCCGTGTTCGAGCTCAATCCGGACGAGTTCGAGGACGACAGCCTGCGCGCCCTGGTCGATATCGGAGCGGGCCATACGGAAGTGACCCTGCTCTCCGGCAACCAATTCGTGCTCACCCGGTCGGTGCCCATCGCGGGGGACACGTTCACCGACGCGATCAAGAACCATTTCCGGATCGATGTCGCGGAGGCCGAGGAGCGCAAGCACGCGATCGATATGTCGCTGCTGCTCGGCGCGGCCACCGACGGCGAAGCCTACGAGGCGGCCAAGGTGGTGCAGGCTCCGGTGGACGAGTTGCTGCGGGAGATCCGACGTTCGATCCAATATTTCCAGTCTCAAGCGTCGGAGACCGGTCAGCCCATCCATCTTTCCGAGATCCTGCTCTGCGGTGGATCGGCCCAGCTGCCCGGAATCGCCGACTTCGTCATCGCCCGGCTGGGCATTCCGGCCCGGGTGGTGGACCCGTTCCTTTCGGCCGCCCTCTACGTGGCCACCCCGGCGGAAAGCCTGGTGCAGGACAAGGGTCCGGCCCTCGGCCTCGCGCTCGGGCTCGCCCTGAAGGAACCGATGGCCCTGCTACATGGAGGCAAGCGCTGACGGGGAGACCCGGAGGCGACGACGGCCCCGCGGGGCCATTTCCCGGATTGCGGACGGAAACAAGATGCCAAACATCAACCTGATTTCGGAACGGCGCGCGGAAAAACGGCGCGTGGAGCGGCTGACCCGCAACGCTTTCTTCGGCATGGCCGGAGCGGCGGGGGCTTTGGTGGCCATGTTCTCGTGGACCACCGCGGAAAAGATCGAGCTCGCCGGCCAAATGGCCGCGGCCGATCGGCGCATGGATCGGCTACGGCCGGCCCTCGACGAGATTTCGTCGATCCAACGTCGAACCGCCGAAAGCCGGCCGAAGGTGGAGATCCTCGAGAACGCTCGATTGTCGACATTGCGCTGGTGCTCGGTGTTCAACGCCGTGCCGCGCAGCCTGCCGGCGGGGACCTGGATCGAGAAGTGGGACGCCACGGGCGGCGACGCCACCAAGATGACGCTGCACGCGGTCACCTCCTCGCAATCCGACGCGGGCCAGACCGCCGTGCTCCTCTCCTCCCAGCCGATTTTCCAAGACGTCAACATCACTTCGACCCAGGCGGCCCTCGCCGCCAGCGGCGCGAAGATCGTTCGCTTCGAGATCACCGCTGGCCTGCGCCCCGCCACGGCACCGAAGGAAACGTCCGCGGCCCCGACCTCGTCGGCCCAAGTCGAAACGAAAGGCAACTCCGATGCGCAAGGTTGAAAAGAAGACGCCCGCGGCGCGCCGCGCGATCGGCGCTCCCGCCATCCGCGCCAGTGTCCGCACCGCCGCCATCATGGCGGGCATCGGCGGCCTGGGTCTCGCCGGTTCCGGCGTGGTCTACGCCCTGCACACCAGCGAGGCGGCGTCCATCGCCGGCCGCATCGCCCAGAAGGAACAGGAAGCCGTGACGGGCGAGGAGACGGCGGCGCGCCTCGAAACGGTGCGCAACGAGTCGCTCGCGATCGAGAGCAAGCTGCGCTACCTGGAGGAGTCGGTCACGCCGAGCCTCTACATTCCCAGCCTGCTGCGCCAGGTCGACCAGATGGCCCGCGGCATGAAGCTCGAAGTGAGCGCGCTGCACCATACGCTCGAGCTCACGCCGACCCAACCGCCGGCGGACGCCACCGACGAGCAGAAGGAAAAGTTCCGGCCGTTGCCCTACGACCTCGACCGGATCGACATGGAGATCCGTGGCGATTACTGGACCATCGCCCGCTTCGTCCATCGCCTCACCAAGTTCCCGAAGATCCTTTCGGTGGAAACCGTGTCGCAGCAGCCGGCCCCGGGCACCGACGGCAAGCCCGGCGTCCTCGTGGCGCGACTCACCATGACCGGATTCGTTTTCAAGGCGGATGCGACGAAGGGCTCCGCGGAGGGCGCGGCCGGCGGGTCCGGCGACTCGCTCAAGGCCGAGGAGAAGCGCGTGATCGACCAAGCCAGCGGAAAGGCGGGACGGTGACCCCCATGAAGTCGATGAAACCTGTCGAAGCCAAGGACAAGCCCAAGCTCTTCGCCCTGATCGGCATGTCGGTCCTGGTGCTGGGGTACGGCACCTATCAAATGACATCGGGAGTTTCCGGCGCCACGCCCGCGGCACCGAAGAAGGAAGCGGCCGCCGCATCCGGGTCGACGACTCCCGGTGCCGAAACCACAACCACGCTGGCCTTCGACGATGCGTCGATCGTGCCCAACCCCGCGCTCGGCCCCGATCCGTTCAAGCCCCGCCTCGATTTGGCGGCGGCGCCCGAAGGGATCGCCGCCCCGGCCGCCACCGGTTCGGTTCCGTTGCCGCGCTTCGGACCCGGCGGATTCCTGCCTGCCGGCTACGCTCCGGCGGTGCCGCAATCCGCGCCGGCTCCGGTGGCCGAGCGGCCGGCCGCCCCGCCCACTCCCATCGTCATTCCTCCGCCCCAACCGCCGTCGCTCGCCGTTTCCGGGGTCCTCGTGGCCGCTCCCGGTTCCGGGGGCAAGTCGGTGGCGCTGCTCGCCGGCGCCGGGGAACAGCGGTACGTGTCGGTGGGCGATCCGGTCGGCAACGGTTTCGTGATCGCCGCGATCGGCATGGATGGAATCACCGTGGTGGATGCGGCGAATCGGTCGCGAACGTTTACATTCCCGATTGCGAAAAGATAAGATGGTGCACCGTCTACGTTACGGTGCGGACAGTGGAGAATTTTCGTGCAACATAAATTGAACCCCAGTTGGATCGCGCTTGGCGTCCTCGGCCTGGGCGTGGTCGCCGATGTGGCGGCCGCGCCGCCCGCGCCCGCCACCGCCGTCGCGAAGGCCGCCGTAGCCACGGTTTCGAAGGTTTCGGTGGAGTCGGTCGCGGGCGGAGTGCGCATCCGCATCGAAGGCACGGGCGATTTGGCCCCGGTCCTTCAAGCAATGAAGCGGCCCACGCCGGCCAACCTGATCACGATTCCCGCCCGATGGACCGGTCCGCGCCGCGGGTATCGCAGGGTCCGCGAAAACGGGGTCACCATTGTTCGCTACGGCCAGTTCGACAAGGGCCATGTCCGCGTGGTGGTCAACACCCGACGGCCGCTGAGCGCCCGCGTGGTGCCCGGCGCGGTCGCGGGCGTCGTCGAGGTGCTCGTGGGAGCAACCGACGCGGCGGCGACGTCCATCGCCGCCACGCCCACCCAACCCGCAAACGTTGCACCGAAGCCCGAACCGAAGGCGATCCCGGCCACCCCGATCGTCCGTCCGGTGCCGGCCACGCCTGCCGTGCAGGTCAAGCCCGCCGTCAAGCCGGTTCCGCTCTCCCCGGCCACTCCGAGCCCGGTCGTGCCCAAGCCGATCCCGGTCGAGCGTGGCAATCCGGTCGAGGCTCCCGTTCGGCCCGCCCCGGTCGTCGAGGCTCCCAAGCCGCCGGCGGTTCCCTCCACTCCGGAGGAGGTCGGCTCCAAGAAGGTCTCCCTCGATTTCGTCGCCTCCGACATCACCGATGTCCTCAAGGCGCTTTCCCTGCAAAGCGGCGTCAACATCGTCGCCGGATCCAGCGTCACCGGCAAGGTCACGCTTTCGCTCAAGAACGTGCTGTTGCGCGAGGCGCTCGACTGGGTCACGCGCCTCTCCGGTTTCCGCTACATCCAGCAGGGATCGACGTTCGTGGTGGGCACCGGCAAGGAAGTCGCGCTGCTCGCCCGCACGTCGCAGATCGGCAACGCGGCGTCGGCGGCCGTGGCGTTCTACTACGCCGACGGTGCGTCGCTGCTCATGTCGCTGCAGTCGCTCTTCCCCAATGTCAACGTCAGCCTGGTGAACATCAACCCCGAGGCCAAGCGTCAGGACATGCCCGCCGGGGCGATTCCCGGTGCGCCCGGCCTGATCCCAGGCGGTCCCGAATCGCTCGGGCTGAACAATCCGACCCCGCGCGGCGGCGTCGTCAACGTGGTGGGTTCCTCCGACGAAGTGTCGGCCGTGCGCAAGTTCATCGAGGACATCGAGAAGAGCATGGTGGACGCGGCCGACCGCGACATCGAGGCGCGGGCGGCACGCGTGGCGGGGCATCGCAACGAAATCGTCACCGTACGCTACGTCAATCCGTCCGAACTGATCGGACTGCTCAAGGACCAAGTGCCGACGGTGTCGATCAAGCTCGGCCCGCAGCAACGCATGGTTGGGCAGCCCGGCGGTGGCTCCATCACGTTCGGCGGCGGTGCCGGCGGTGCCGTTGGCGGCGGCGCGCTCGGGGGCATCGGTGGTGGTTCGACCGGAGCGACGGGCCTGGGCGCGGGCGGTTTCGGCGGCGGGGCCGGCGGCCAAGGCGGTGCGTTCGGCGCCGGTGCCAACGGCCAAGGCGGCACGTCGTCGGCGGACACCCTGCTCCTGAGCGGACCGGCGGAGGACGTGGCGCGGGCGCGGGCCCTCATCGAGAAGCTCGACCATCGCGCACCCCAGTTCGTCTTCGAGGCGGAAGTGTTCGATGTCAATTCCGACGATGTCGACACGTTCGGCCTCACCTACGACCTGACCAAGACGGTCACCATCGGAGAGCTCTCCGGAGGCGCCGACACCACCCAGCAGCCGCGCAACATGGGCTTCGGGGCGATCCTGCGCACTCCCTACACGCTGGGGGCCCAGTTGCAAGCGTTGGTGAAGGCCAACAAGGCGAAGGTGCTGGCGCGGCCGAAGCTGGTTGGCCAGGACAACATCCCGGCCATGGCGTTCATCGGCGACCAGTTCAACTACGTGGTCAACATCCAGCAGACGCCGCAAGGTCAGAATGTCACCACGGGCACGGCCACGGTGGGTATCACGCTGCGGGTGACGGGCAAGTCGAACGGCGATGGATCCATCACGCTCTATGTCCATCCCGAAGTTTCCACCATCACGTCGTTCCTGACCGTCGGCAACTTCGCGCTGCCCCAGACGTCCACCCGCTTCGTCGACACGACGATTCGGGTGAAGGACGGCGAGATGATCGCGATCGGAGGCCTGGTGCGCTCCGAGGAATTCTTCAACAAGCAGTCGGTTCCGTTCCTCGGACAGCTGCCCGTGATCGGCAAGCTCTTCTCCTCCACCACGAAGCAGAAGCGCAAGTCGGAGGTGATGGTCTTCCTCACGGCGCGCATCGCCAAGGACTGACGATTCCCCGGACGGGGGGAATCGCGGGAAGGCGGGCCGGGGCGCAATGCCCCGGCCCGTCCTGCTTCCCGGCCTTTTTACGGGGAAAACCTGCATTTCCAACAGGGTCCTTCCGACAATCCAAAGGACGGACATTGCTTGGATAAGGATTGATTCCCGTGGCGATATTGCAAAACGAACGCATTGGCGAGCTCTTCATCCGCAAGGGCCTGATGACTTCCGAGCAACTGCAGGCGGCGCTCGACAAACAGCGCCAGCTCGGTGGCAACAAGCCCCTCGGCGAACTGCTGGTCAGCATGGGACTCATCTCCGAGCGCGACCGGGTGCGCGTGGTGGGCGAACACTGGGGCATCGACTTCTGCGACCTCGCCGAGGCGGAGATCCAGCCCGAAGCCGTGCAGGCGCTCACGCAGGAACTCGCGCGCCGCTACAAGATGATCGCCATCGAGATCGTCGGCGCCAAGATCCGGGTGGCGATGAAGAACCCGCTCGACGTGTTCGCGACCGACGAAATCCGGCTCGTGACCGGCAAGGAAGTGATCCCGCTGATCGCCCCCGAAGAGGAGATCATCGCGGCGATCAACGAGGCGTACCGCAGCGCGGGCTAAACCCTCGACTCCGTCCTCAAGACGTTCCACGGCGACGAAATCGATATCGACACCGGGGGGCGCGCAAGCACCGACGGTGCGCTCAGCGACGAACTGATGGAGGCGGGCGCGCCGCCGATCGTGCAGCTCGCCAACGCCGTGATCCAGCGCGCCATCGAAGACAAAGCCTCCGACATCCACCTCGAACCGACCCGCGAAGGGGTCCGGGTTCGCTACCGCGTCGATGGCATTCTGGTCGACGGTCTCGACGTGCCCAAGGGGGCGCAGGCCGCCCTGGCCAGCCGCATCAAGATCATGGCCGATCTCGACATCGCCGAGAAGCGCGCTCCGCAGGACGGACGCATCTCGCTGCGGGTCAACGGCAAGCAGTTCGATTTCCGCGTTTCCACGCTCCCCGCCGTGTTCGGCGAGAAGATCGTGATGCGCGTGCTAGACAAGTCCAACATCTCGGTGGGACTGCACAAGCTCGGCCTGCTGCAGCACACCTACGACATGTACGAGTCGATGCTGATGCGCTCCTACGGGATCATCCTGGTCACCGGCCCGACCGGCTCCGGAAAGTCGACCACGCTGTATTCGTCGCTGGCCAAGGTCAATTCCGGCGAGAAGAACATCATCACCATCGAGGACCCGGTCGAATACGAGATTCCCGGCATCACCCAGGTGGGCGTGAACAACAAGGCCAACATGACGTTCGCCGCCGGCCTGCGCGCCATGCTGCGCCAGGACCCGGACATCATCATGGTTGGTGAAATGCGCGATCAGGAAACGGCGATGATCGCCATCGAGGCCGCCCTCACCGGCCACCTGGTGTTCTCGACCCTGCACACCAACGATGCGCCGGGGGCGATCGCGCGCTTGATGGACATGGGGGTGGAACCCTTCCTCATCGCCTCGTCCACCGTCGGCGTGATGGCCCAGCGCCTGCTGCGCCGCGTCTGCGAAAAGTGCAAGCAGCCCTACGAGCCGCCCAAGGACGCGATTCGTCGATTGGGAATGAACCTTGACGAGATCGACAAGAGCCGGGTGACGTTCTACCGGGGCCGTGGCTGCGATGTCTGCAAGGGCACCGGATACAAGGGCCGCGTGGGGTGCTACGAACTCATGCCGGTCTCCGACAAGGTGCGCGAATTGATCCTCGCCCATGCGTCGGCCTACGCGATCCGCGAGGCGGCGATCGAAGCGGGCATGCGTTCCTTGAAAGAGGACGCGATGGAGAAGATCCTGCTGGGCATGACCACGCTCGAGGAATCCCTGCGGGTCATCTACTCGGGCTAGGCCGCGCCCGATAGGCAAAACACACGGCCCGCCGGGAACCATCCCGGCGGGCCGTTTTCGTTTGCGGGAGCCCGGCCTATTCGACCGAAATCATCTCCACCTCGAACACCAAGGTCGCGCCGCCGGGAATCGGGCCCTGGCCCGAGTCGCCGTAGCCCAAATCCGACGGAATGACCAACTTGCGCTTGCCGCCCGCCTTCATCCCCGGAATACCCTCGTTCCAGCCCGCGATCACCTGACCGGGCAACGAGAGGCCGAACGGCTCGCCACGGTCGAGCGACGAGTCGAACTTCGTGCCGTCGGTGAGCCAGCCGGTGTAGTGCACCTTGACGCTGGAACCGGTCTTGGCTTCCTTGCCCTTGCCCACCACCAGATCCTCGTACTTGAGCCCCGACTTGGTCGTGACCGCCTTCGGACCCAGTTTGTCGACATTGGCGACCTTTTCCGGTCCCGCGGGCGTGGCCGGTTCGGGCGGACCCATCTCCGGACGCGCATCCCCGGACGTCGTCTTGGTGTCGGCGCCTTCCTTCACCGCGTCCGGGCTCGTGCCCTGCGGCGCGGCGGCGGGCCGCTCCGGGTTCTCGGCGGGCTGGGAACAACCCGCCGCCAGCACGAAGGCCACGAGCAACGCCGGCCACGCGCCGGCGGGAGTCAAACGAAATCGCATGGGATCCACCTTTCCTTCCCGCGCTTCACGGATCGAGGCGCAGGAGTTCGACATCGAATATCAACGTGCTGTCCGGAGGAATCGATCCGGACCCGTTCGCGCCGTAGGCAAGCGACGGCGGAAGCACGATCCAGCGCCGTCCACCCGCCCGCATCGTCCGCGTCCCCTCGTCGAAGCCCTTGATCACCTGACCGGAGTCGAAGCGGAACGCGAAGGGCTGATTGCGGTCGCGCGACGAATCGAATTTGGTGCCGTCGAGCAGGTAGCCTACGTAAT
>JBJTRZ010000617.1:0-1760 GCA_046076415.1 Armatimonadota bacterium | reverse complement strand
GAGCGCGGGTTCGGACGTTGGGAAGGTCTGACGCGCGACGAGGTCCGGGAGCAGTTCGGCGACGCGCGCCAGCCGGAAGGCGGCGAGGACTGGGAGATGCTCCGGGAGCGCATGGCCGCGGCCCTTGCCTGGGTGCTCGAGCGCACGCCCGCCGGTGGGGCAACCGCCGTGGTGGGGCATGGGGGCTCGCTCAAGACATGGGTCGGCATGGCGCTGGGTTGGGATCGGCTCGACGACGAACGTTCGCATCGTTTGGCCCTCGGCAACGGTTCGGTGAGCGTGTTGCTGGCCGAGGGCGAGGGGCCGTCCCCGGGTTTGCGTTTGCTGCGACTCAACGACGCGGCGCATTTGGAGGACTGATCGGATGCGTGGGATTTGGATCGGGGTTTGCATCGCCGGGTGGGCGGCAGCGTTCGCCGTGGCCGCTCCGCCCGCGCCGACCGGGGCGGTCCAAGCACGCGTCACGGAAAAGGAAATCCCCAATTTCGCGGCGGTTGCGCCGGGAATCTGGCGCGGTGCGGCGCCCACCAAGGACGGCCTGCGGCGTTTGAAGTCCATGGGAGTCCGCCACATCGTCGATCTGCGCATCGAGCGCAAGGGGCAGGACGCGGAAGCCGCGGCCTGCCGGGAACTGGGCTTGGAGCGAACCCGGATTCGCATGGGGCGCGAAGCTCCCACGGCCAAGCAGGTGGCCCAGTTCCTCGCCCTGTGCGACGGAGCAGGAACCGCTCCCGTTTTCATCCATTGCCAACATGGCGCCGACCGCACGGGCGCGATGGTTGGCATCTACCGGGTGGCACGGCAGGGGTGGGAGTACCCCCGGGCCCGTGCCGAGATGCGCAAATACGGATTCACGCCGTGGCTCCACGAGTTGGAGGATTCGGTGCGCTCCCGTGCCGGCGGCGCGCGGCCCACGGGTCGGCGATAGAATCGCCCGTGCCTTCCCGCAATGTCGCGCGTCGCGACCGGCCTCGCCACTGGGCGTTGGACTTCGCCTCCAGCGCGGCGTTCGCGGTGCTCGCGTTCTATCTTGCCCGCAGTCTGAAGGTCGTTCCGTTGGCCGCCCTGTTCGCCTTCGTCGTGTGCGGCGGCCTTGCGTGGCTGTTCGGGAAAAACGGCTTGCGGAACTTGTTTTCCGTGTCCTGACCTGCGTTTCGCCGCGAAAATCGAGTGTTTAGAACGTTTTGCGCGATACACTCTTGTGTCGGCCATGGCGGCCGCCGAGAATTCCAGCATGCGTGCACTCACCCACGATGGACGATATGTCGCCGGTTCGCCCGACGCGATGCTGCGTGCCTTGGCGGGCCACTTCGGTGCCCTCGGGGATGATTTCCGACGGGTCGAGCAGTTCCGCCGGACGATCGGCAGCGAATTCGCCGCGATTTCCGCCCGTCAAATTCTGGAGGGGTTGGATCAGGAGGGACTGATCCTTCTCGAAGCCGCGCCCGCGGGCCGCGCCACGCGCTGAGCCGCACCTTCCAACGGGATTCGCGCCTCCGGACCTTGGTCCGGGGGCGTTTGGTTTTTTTCTCCCGTCCGCTCGCGTGATACCCTTGGGATCGTTCGAGGAGGTTCCATGGCGAAGGTGTTGGTGAGCGATCCCGTGGCTGCCGAAGGGGTCGGCGTCCTGCGCAGGGCGGGGCTCGAAGTGGATGTTCGCACCGGTCTTTCGGCGGCGGAGCTCGTCGGGATCATCGGCGATTACGATGCCCTGGCGGTGCGATCGGAGACCAAGGTCACCGCGGAGATCCTCGAGGCCG
>JBJTRZ010000616.1:0-3768 GCA_046076415.1 Armatimonadota bacterium | reverse complement strand
CATCCTGCCCGGCCCGGGAGGGACCAAGGTACACTTGAAGCATGGACGAGATGGACCGAGTGCGCAGCCTGCCGCTCTTTCCGCTCGACCTCGTCCTCTTTCCGCACATGCTCGTGCCGCTCCACATCTTCGAGGAGCGCTACCGCCAACTCGTCCGGCGGTGCACGGAAACAGGCGAAACGTTCGGCATCGTGCTCGCCACGGGCCAGGACCCCGACGATGCCGGACCCTCGGGCGTGCGCACCGCGCCGGTGGGCTGCGTCGCGCGAATCGTGCGCTGCGACCTGCTTCCCGACGGCCGCTACAACCTCCATGTCGAGGGGGGCGACCGATTCCGCATCGTCGACACCCACGAGTCCGAGCCCTACCGGACCGGGCTGGTCATGCCCTTCGAGGACGAGCTGGTCGACCCGGTGGACATTCCCGAGGAGATCGGGCGGATGCAGGACGCCTTGTCGGGCTTCCTCAAACTGCAAATGGAGCGGCTGGGCCAGGAAGTGGGCGAGTTGTCGCTCCCGGACGATCCCGGCATCCTCGGATTCACCGCGAGCTGCATCCTACCGGTGGAAAATCCCGTCAAGCAGGAGCTGCTCGAACTGCGCGACCCGGCGGAGCGCCTGCGCCGCGCCGAGGCGTTGCTCGCCGACGCGAACCGGATGCTGCAACGTCGGCCCGCGCCGGCGCGCAAGGTGTTCGACCGCATCGATATCCCGCGGTTCGCGAAGTTCCGTTGCCGCAACTAGCGGTGGGAGTGGAGCTCGAACAGTAGGTCGACGGCCCGGGCGAACGCGTCCGCCGGATCCCCCGGAGGCGCCACGTGGTCGGCCGCGGCGAGGGCCTCCGGGCGTCCATGGGCCATCGCGAACCCAAGCCCCGCCCAGCGCAGCATCCCCGCGTCGTTTGCGCCGTCCCCGAACGCGAGGACGTGCTCCCGGGCGATACCGAGGCGCAAGGCGACGGCCTCCAGCGCGGGCGCCTTGTCCACGCCGATCGCCATGAATTCCAGATACTCGGGGTCGGTCACGATCGTCGAAAAGGTGGATCGCCAGCGGCGGGATACCGGCTCGGCCAGACCATCGATCTCTTCGGGATCATGAATCCAAATCACCTTGCGGATATCGCTTCCGCCCCGGGATGGCAGGTCCCCGACCGCGGTGATGGGGTTCCCGGTGCGGTGCGCGAGGATGTCCGAATGCCGCGTGACGCCCGCCACGTACGACCCGCCGTCGGCGTGCTCCACCACCTGCGTCATGCCGCGGGCGACGCCGTCCTCCAGCAGCGCGAGCGCGGAGTCCGGGTCGAGCAGCCGCTCGTGCCAGGTGTCGCCGGTGCGCGAGCAGCGCACCAACGCGCCGTTGCCCGAGATCGCCGGGCCTTCGATGCCCAGTTCCGCGTGGAAGCGCATCAGGTTTTCGTGCCGTCGCCCGGAGGCCAGCACCACGGCGATCCCTGTGGATCGCAGCCGGTCGAGGGCGGCGCGATTGGCGGCGCCAACCCGGTGGTCGGGGCCCAGCAACGTGGCGTCCATGTCGATCGCCGCGAGGGAATAAGGAAGGATCATGCTTCGAAGAGGGTGGTTGGCGGGGCGCTCCGCAGTTCGACCACCTTGCGGCGGGCGGCCTCGATGTCGTCGATCAGCAGCTGCCGGCAGCGGTCGAACTCGGCGCCTTGCTGGCGCAGGATGTAGGCGGGATGCAGAGTGGCGATGGCGGTGCGTCCGTGGCTGGTTTCGTGGAACCGACCGCGCTCCGAGAGGATGCGGAAGCCGGGGTGGATCAGGGTGGCCGCCGACGGACCGCCCACGCACAGGATCACGCGGGGAGCGATGGTGTCGAGGGTGGGGAAGAGCCAGCGGCGCGCGCAGGCGTCCATTTCGTCGGGCGTGGGCGCCCGGTTCATCGTGCGGCCACCGGATTGCAGCGTGGCGCGGCACCGCACGACATTGGTGATGAACACATGCTTCCGGGTGATGCCGCAGGCGCGCAGGCACTCGTCGAGCAGCGCGCCGGCGCGCCCCACGAAAGGTCTTCCGAGGCGATCCTCGGTTTCGCCGGGGCCTTCCCCGACCACGGCGAGGGGGCTGCGCGGGTTGCCTTCGCCGAACACGACATGGGTCCGGGTGGCGTGGAGGGCGCAGGCGGTGCAGTTGTCGGCGGCTTCGCGCAACCGCGCGATACGTTCCTCGCGATCGTCGCCGTCTTCCACGGCCCGTAGTGTACCGGAATCGGCCGGTCCGGGGTTCCCGCATCTGCTTGACAACGCTTCGCGCGCCATGTTACGCTGGCCTGAAATTTATGCGGATCGACGGGGTTTTCCGCGATTCGGCAAAGGTGGTACCGCTCGATGGCTCTGCAAAGGCTGGCTCCCGCGGCGACGATGCTCGCAATGGCCGCGGTCGGTGTTTCCCCTGCGTTCGCCCAGCAGGCTCCCGTGGTTCGCGGCAATGCCGCCGAGATGCGGATCCTGCGCCCGATCGTGAACGAGGTGATCGCGCCCGGCGTCTTCTTCCTTGAACTCTCCTTCCAGAGCCGCACGGCCGCGGGCATCCGCGCCGCCGAGCTGCATGTGGATGGGGTCCGCTGGGCCCGCCGCGACTTCGAGACCGCCCTGGCGAAGTACGTCCTATCGTTCGAAGTCGACGGACGCACCTTGGCCGCCGGTTCCCATCGTGTGGTCGTGAAGCTCATCGCCGAGGACGGCGGAGTTTCCGAGGCCGAACTGCCGTTGCAGGTGGATGCTCCCCGCGCCACCGCGCCGGTCAAGCCGTCCAACTCCGGCTACGGTCCCGAAATGGCGTTCCGCTCCCTGCCCAAGAAGCTTGTCGGCACGGTCGAGATCGGCGTCGATATCAAGGAAGCCAACCTCAACCCCTACGTGTCGTTCTTCGTGGACCGACAGTTCAAGACCCTCAAGAACTACCCGCCCTACGCGTTCATTTGGGACACCACCACCGTGTCCAACGGCTACCACGTGGTCGAGGCGACGGGTTACCTCGAATCGAGCAACGCCACGTCCACGCAGCGGATGCAGGTGTATGTCGACAACCCCGGTGGCTTCACGCCCAAGGCCGTCGTCGCGCCGTCCGCCACGCCCGATCCCTCGGTGAAGCCCTCCGTGGCTCGCCCGGTCGAGATCAAGCCGGCCGTCACCCCGGCCGCCGCCGCCGCCCGCCTCTCCGCGGTGCCCGCAGCCGTCGCCCGCATCGCGCCGTCCGCGCTGTCGATCGCCGCCGAGCCGGTCGTCGATGCCGCGCCGTCGGGCATCGCCGGCGTCGTGCCCGGTGGGGTCACGGTGCTTGCGCTGCGCACCAATCGCATCGCTCCGGCCGTGGAGGCGAATCGCACGGTGGTTTCGGGCATGGGCCTCTCGGCGGCGCCCGCGATGGTCGCAAGCCTGCCGGTCGGACGTCCCGTGGCGATCGCCCCGGTTTCCCCCTCGGCGCCCCGTATGGCCGTCGCCACGTCCACCGGCCCGGTACGCCGCGCCGCCGCGACGGTAACGCCGCGCCCGATGGCTCCGGTGGTCACGCCGCTCGCGAAGCTCCCCGAACTCAGCGCGCGCAACCTGATGGTGGCGTTCGACGGCGTGCAGATCGCCTTCGATGTCCAACCGCGCATTGAAAACGGCCTGCCGCTCGCTCCGTTCCGCCAGATCTTCGAGCACACCGGCGGCACGGTGACCTGGGCGCATTCCGCCAAGACCGTGCGCGCGGTCAACACCGAGCGCGAAATCGTGTTCAAGGTCGGTGGCGGCGCCGCGCGGGTCAAC
>JBJTRZ010000615.1:0-9190 GCA_046076415.1 Armatimonadota bacterium | reverse complement strand
AACCCGCCTCCGGGCTCGATCTCGTTCGGTCCGGTTACAAAGTGGGCGATGCGACATGGCGCAAATACCTGTCGCAGGGAATCGTTCCCGGCACCGCGTCGCGCCCGGTTCGCGTTGCCCTGGACAGCGCCGCCATCGACGCCCTTCCGGTCGGAAAGCAGGGAGCCGGGCTCGAAGTCGCGTTTCGGCCCGATCCCACCCTGTGGGATGGTCGGTTTGCGAACAACGCGTGGTTGCAGGAACTTCCCAAGCCGGTCACCACTTTGGTCTGGGACAACGCCGCGGTGATCGGTCCCGCATTGGCCAAAAAACTCGGAGTGGTTCCCGAAGTCGGGGAATCCGATGCGGTGAACATCGCACAGTACACCGGCCGTCGCATGGTCGAGGTCGTGGTCGACGGCAAAAAGGTGAGCCTTCCTGCATGGATTCTGCCGGGACAGCCCGAGGACACCATCACCCTCACGCTCGGCGGCGGGCGCACGCATGGGGGAGAGGTCGCTGTGGGGCGTGGTTTCGACACGTACGCCGTCCGCACGACCACGGGGCTCTCGCGCGTCGATGGTGTCTCCGCCACGGTCACGGGCGAGGAATACCGGTTGGTCTTCACCCAGCCCCACCACCAGCTCAAGGCCGAATACGCGGAATCCACCAACCGCGACATCGTTCGAGTGGCAACGCTGGCGGAGTATCGGGCCAAGGATGGTGCGATCTTCGAAGAGGCGCACCATGGTTTGAACCGGGCCAACGGCTCCGCGGAACACGCCACCCATGATGGCCATGGCGCCGCGGCACCGGGCCTCGGCGAGAGCCGGCCGGCCGATCCGTCCGGGGTGTGGCAATACACCGAAGACTCCGCGGCGAACAAGGAGGGATGGCCCTCGCTCTACCCCGAGTATTCCAACCGCAACTACAACCAGTGGGCGATGTCCATCGACCTCACGACGTGCATCGGATGCAACGCTTGCACCATTGCCTGCCAAGCGGAGAACAATATCCCCGTGGTGGGCAAGGAGCAGGTGGCGCGCGGTCGCGAGATGCACTGGATCCGCATGGACCACTACTACGAGGGGGATGACCTCGCCAATCCCGTGAGTCACTTCATGCCGGTCCCGTGCATGCAGTGCGAAAAGGCACCGTGCGAGCCCGTTTGTCCGGTGGCGGCAACCATCCACAGCCACGAAGGGCTGAACCAGATGGTGTACAACCGCTGCATCGGGACCCGGTACTGCTCCAACAACTGTCCCTACAAGGTGCGTCGCTTCAACTTCCTCAAGTGGACCGAGGGAAGCAAGGTGGGTTCCGGCCTGTTGGATTACTACAACAAGCCGCAATTGAAGATGTTGGCGAACCCCGACGTTTCCGTCCGTGGCCGTGGCGTCATGGAGAAGTGCACCTACTGCGTCCAGCGGATCAACCATGTCCGAATCGAGGCGAAGAAGGAAGGGCGCGAAATCCAGGACGGCGAGATCATCACCGCCTGCCAGCAAGCCTGCCCGACCAAGGCCATCGTGTTCGGCGACATCAACAACCCCGCGAGCGAAGTGAGCCTGCTCAAGGCCCAACCCCACGATTACGGCCTGCTCGCCGATCTCAACACCCGACCGCGAACCACCTATCTGGCCAAGGTTCGCAACACCCACCCGGACCTGGAAACCGCCTGATGTCCACCGAGCCCATCACCTCAACTCGCCGCGATCGTCTGGTTCCCCAGAACTTCATCGACGGCGAACATACCTACGAGACCATTTCGGACATCCTTGCCGGAGTGGTGTTGAATCCGCGTCCTCCCAAGGCGTGGTTCGTGTTCTCGGGCATAGGATTCGTCTTCCTCAACGTCATGTTGATGGCCGTGACTTATCTGGTGCTCACCGGTACCGGCGTATGGGGCAACAACCAGCCCACCGCATGGGCGTGGGACATCATCAACTTCGTATGGTGGATCGGTATCGGACACGCGGGAACGCTCATTTCGGCGATCCTGCTCCTGATGCGCCAATCCTGGCGCAACTCGATCAACCGGTTCGCGGAGGCGATGACGATCTTCGCGGTCATGTGCGCAGGTCTGTATCCGTTGCTGCACACCGGTCGCCCTTGGCTCGATTATTGGCTCTTCCCCTACGCCAACACGCTGGGGATGTGGCCGCAAACGCGGTCGCCGCTCGAATGGGACGTCTTCGCGGTTTCGACCTACTTCACCATCTCGGTGTTGTTCTGGTTCCTTGGCCTCGTCCCCGATATCGCGACCCTGCGCGACCGGGCGCGTCACCCGTTGGTAAAGCGGGTCTACGCCCTGGCGTGCCTCGGATGGGTTGGTTCGGCGCGGCATTGGTTCCGTTACGAACAGGCGACCAACATCCTCGCCGGCATCTCCGCCCCGCTCGTCCTTTCCGTCCACACCATCGTTTCCTTCGACTTCGCCGTGGGCATCGTTCCCGGGTGGCATACCACGATTTTCCCGCCGTACTTCGTGGCGGGTGCGGTGTTCGCGGGTTTCGCGATGGTGTTGACCTTCGGTCTCCCGCTGCGCTCGATCTATCCGCAGATCCGGGACTACATCACCGAAAAGCACCTCGACTGGATGGCCAAGATCACGCTCGCCACCGGCCTGATCGTGTTCTACGGCTACATCCTCGAAATGTTCTATGGTTGGTACAGCGGAAACACGTACGAATTGGCCCTTGTTTACAACCGCCTGTTCGGTCCGTACAAGTGGTTCTACTACGCCCTGATCTTCTGCAACGGTATCTTCCCGCAGCTTTGCTGGAATCCGCGCCTGCGCACCAATATCCCGTTCCTGTTCGTGCTCAGCGTGGTGGTGGGAATCGGGATGTGGCTCGAGCGCTTCGTGATCATCCCGATGTCGCTCACCCGTGACTTCATCCCGAGTTCCTGGGGATACTATTCCCCCACGCAATGGGACTGGGCATTGTTCATCGGAACGATGGGCTTCTTCACCTTCCTGCTCTTCATGTTCATCAAGGTGCTTCCCATCATCAACATCTTCGAAATGCGGGATCTCCTGCACAAGAACCACCACACCTTCGGCCACGGCGATCATGCCGGTCACGGCTCGGCGGAGGAGGCCCACTGATGGCTCACGGTTCCAGCAGCGCACCTGCCGTCCATGGCATCGTCGCGGAATTCGACGACCCGGACGCGTTGGTCGCGGCGGTCAAGCGCGCGCGCGCCGCGGGCTACCGAAAGTTCGATGCGTATTCGCCGTTTCCGATCCATGGGTTGGCCGAGGCGATGGAATTCAACGATGTCCGCATCCCCTGGATGGCGTTCTTCGGCGGATTGACCGGATGCATGCTCGGCCTCGGCTTCCAAACGTTCGTCGCGGTGGTGGACTATCCGTGGAACGTGGGAGGCAAGCCGCTCTTTTCGTGGCCGCAGTTCATTCCGATCACGTTCGAGGCGACCGTCCTTTGCACCGGGCTTTGCACGTTCGTGACGCAATTCGCCCTCAACGGATTGCCCCGGCCGTACCATCCCATGTTCAACGCCCATAATTTCGAACGGGCGACCCAGGATCGTTTCTTCCTGTGCATCGAGTCGCGGGATCCCCAGTTCGAGGCATCGTCGACGACGCAGTTCCTGACCGAATTGGGTTCGCTTCAGGTTTCGGAGGTGGCGGCGTGACCCCGCAGCGAATGCTCCTGGCCGGCGCGCTCGCCGGACTCTTCACGGCCGGTTGCCACGTCGATATGTGGCAGCAACCGCGCGTCAATCCGCTTTCGCGGTCGGACTTCCATGCCGATGAAGCTGGCAGTCGTCCGGTCGTCGAGGGCACGGTCGCCCAAGGCCGGGAGGACTTCACCGACTCGTTCCACACCGGGCTCGAAGGCGGCAAACCGATCGCGGACATTCCGGAATCGGTTGCGCGGACGCACTTCGCCTCCAAAGCCGCGATGCTCGACCGTGGGCAGGATCGGTACACGGTGTACTGCACGCCGTGCCACGGCACGTTTGGGGATGGCAATGGCTTCATCGCGCTGCGCGGACTCGGTTACTGGCAAAAACTTCCCGCGAAGTTCAAGCAACCGCGCTTGGTCGACGCCAAGGACGGATACCTGTTCGGGGTGATTTCCAAGGGCAAGGGGGCGATGTACGGTTACGCCGCACGTATCCCGGATCCCGCCGACCGCTGGGCCATTGTTTCGTACCTGCGTGTGCTTCAAAAGGCCGAACTCACGGCCGCCGCGGTTGAGGATGAACCCGCGGCCGGTGAAGGAGAACATCATTGAGCGCGGATGCCAAGGGCGCGATGCCCTCGTACAAGAAACTGCAATCCGTCGCGCTGCCGCTCCTGGTGGTTGGCATCGTGCTGCTTGGAATCGCGGTCGCAAGTGTTGGTGGCGGTGACAAGCGCATCTTTTGGGCGGGTTATCTTTACGGATTCACCTTCTGGATGAGCCTCTCGCTCGGATGCACGACGCTCCTTTTCCTGCACCACACGATCCGTGCGCAGTGGAGTCTTTCGCTCCTGCGGTTCCTCGAGGCCGGCACGAAGAACCTTCCGCTCATGTTCGTGTTGTTCCTTCCGCTGCTCTATTGGGTATGGACGGGCCAGGTCTATCCGTGGGCGAATCCGGAAACGCTCCACCACTTGCACCCGAACAAGCAGATGTATCTGAACCCGACGTTCTGGACCATTCGCTCGTTCATCTACTTCGCGTATTGGATTCTGATGACGCGGCGGCTCAATGCGTTGTCGTTCCAGCAGGATCAGGTGCATGACGAGGTGCTCGCGGCGCGGCGCACGAACATGGCTGCTCCGGGTGGTGTGATCCACGTGGTTTTGTTGACGTTTGCCGCCACGGACTGGCTCATGTCGCTCGACCCGATGTGGTTTTCGACCATCTACGGCGCTTGGCATATGGCCACGCAGGTCTTGATGACCATCGCATTTGGAACCTTCCTGATGCTTTCGCTGCGTGACCGCAAGCCGTACGCGGACATCGTTCAGCCCGGCCTCACCAAGGACCTCGGCAACATGATGCTGGGCTTCACCATGGTGTACGGCTACTTCACGCTGTCCCAGTTCCTGATCATTTGGTCGGCAAACCTTCCCGAAGAGATCTGGTTCTTCGTGCACCGTTTCGAAGGACCTCTCGTGGTGCTCGGCGCGTTGATCGTGGTGTGCCAGTTCCTGCTTCCTTTCCTGAGCCTTCTCTCCGGGAAGACGAAGCGGACGCCGGAGTTGCTCCGCAAGGTCGCCGGCTGGATCTTTTGCGTGCGGGCCGTGGATCTCTTCTGGCAGGTCGTTCCGTTCATGGTCGACATGTCGAAGGGTTTCCACCTGATGACCATCGTCGGTTGCGTCGGGTCTCTGCTGCTCGTGGGCGGTATTTGGCTCTATTCGTTCGTGAACCAGCTCGGCAAGCAGGCTTTGGTTCCGAGTCACGACCCGCGTCTGATCGAAGCCAAACAGCAATTGGAGGCGTCCTCCCATGCATGATTCGCACGGTGGCCAGGATGTCCTGGCGGATTTGGGTTACGAGAACAAGGACGTCAAGCTTGCTCCATTGATGGGTGCGCTTGGGGGGTTGGTGGCGTTGATCGTCGTGTCGATCTTCGGCATCCTTTGGTTCTACGACTTCACGTCCCCGCGCTACGAAATGGACAAGGGGAAGCCGCGCTGGGAGACGGAGCGGAAACTCCCGCCGCATCCCCAGATCCAAGCGGATCCGAAGGAAGAAATGGTCCTTTACTACAAGGCCGAGGCACCGTATGTGAAGTCGCTCGAAGCGGCCAAGCGCGCTGCCGCGGGGAGCGGATCCGAGGCGCATTCGACTTCGCACGAAGGGAAGTCGTATCCCGGTAGCGGTGATTACATGCGCGCCAACGGGCATGGAGAATCGCAAGCGCATGGCGAGGGTCATGTGGCCGCGCCCGTGGCCGAACCTGCGGGCGGAGAAACGGCCCACTGATGTCCGTCGTGACCCGCCGGACCGCGCTCCTGGGAGCCGCCGCGATTCTCGCGACGGGCGGCGGGTTGGCGCGCGCCCAGGGCCTTAGCCAAGGACCGCAGGCGGGTGGTGTTGCTCGTTTCGATTCGGGAATCAATGCGGCGCGCGACGTGACTGTCACCCAGAAGTTGGACGGGGCGATTCCGCTGGCGCGGAAGTTCCGGGATGAACAGGGGCGTGAGGTTGCGCTTGGCTCGTTTTTTGGCAAACGGCCGGTGTGGCTCGTCATGCCGTTCTACCAGTGCAAGAACACCTGCGCGATGATGCTGCATGGCATGGTCGAGTCGTTGCACGATCCGGCGTTGCCATGGCGGGTCGGTCGTGATTTCGACATCGTGGTCATCAGCATCAATCCCAAGGAGGATTCGGCGCTTGCCGAGGCGACGAAGCAACGCTACCTCAGCGAGCTGGGTATGCCGGGAGCCGAAGGCGGTTGGCATTTCCTTACCGGTTCCGAGGCGGATATCCGCGCGGTTGCGGACAGCGTTGGGTACAAATATGTCTACGACGCGGCAAGGGATCAGTATGCGCATCCCTCCGTCACGATGGTGCTGACCACCGCCGGCAAGGTTTCGAGGTACCTGTTCGGGGTGGTCTATCCCGGCAAGGACGTTTATCTCGCCATGACCGAGGCGGGGAAGGGGCGGATCGGCGGACTGGCCGACCAGTTCCTTTTGATGTGCTACCACTACGATCCGGCGCGCAACCGGTACGGTCTGGCGGTCACTCGATTGCTTCAGGTGTTCGGATCGGCGACGGTCCTTTGCCTTGGAACCTTCATGGTGGCCTCTTTGCGCAAGGAACATCGGGCGGCCAAGCGTCCGGTGCAGGTTGACAGGAAACAAGACGACGCATGAACGAGTGGAACATCATTCCGCCCGCCGCCTCCACGTACGCGTTGGAGGTCGACAAACTGTTCTGGGTGCTCAACATCTTGACGATCGTGTTCACGGCGATCGTCGCGGTGTTGATCATTGCGCTTGCGGCCCGGTACCGCCGCGGAAACCGGGTGGACCGGTCCCGACCGACGACGCACAACACCCTGCTGGAGATGACCTGGACGGTCCCGGCCTTGGTGCTCGGACTCGGCGTGTTCGTGTGGTCGTCCAAACTCTTCGCCGACGTCTACCGTCCGCCGCAGAATGCGCGCGAAATCTTCGTGATCGGCAAGCAATGGATGTGGCATTCCCAACATTCCAATGGAATTCGGGAAAACAACGAACTGCACATCCCGGTCGATCAGCCGGTGAAGTTGACGATGATTTCGCAGGACGTCATCCACGCGTTCTTCGTGCCCGAGTTCCGTCTGCAGCGACACGTCGAACCGGGACGATACACATCGATGTGGTTGACTCCGACCCGGGTCGGCAAGTACCACATCTTCTGCAACGTGTATTGCGGCACGCAACACTCCGAGATGGGGGGTTGGGTGTATGTGATGCCCCGGGATGAATTCGATCGGTGGCAGGCGGGCGGGGGCGGCAAACCGGTTTACGCGGGTGGGGTCCAAACTCCCACCGGTGCACCGACATTGGCGCAGCAGGGCGCCGCGTTGTTCCAGAAGTATCAATGCGCCTCCTGCCATGGCGCCGAGGGCGCCGCTCGTCGCTTGGGACCGGGCCTCACGGGTATCTACGGCAAGATGCGCCAACTCGAGGACGGACGTGTGGTCAAGGCGGACGAAGGTTACCTTCGAAACGCCATCCTGTATCCGGCCGAATACGGACTCGCGGACTGGAAGGACCAGGGCATGCCGTCCTATCGCGGCAGCATGAGCGAAGCGGATGTCGTCGCGCTGATCGCCTACATCAAGGCCCTCGGTACGGCGCAGGATGTGAACGGCGGGTTGCCCAACCCGGTCGCTCCCGCGGCGAACACCGATAATCAGCAGTGGCGGTACATGTACGGAGGAGAGCAGTACAAATGAGCGTGGCGGCCATCAAACCGGACGGCTCCGCGGAAGATCGGGAGAAGGAGCCCCTCACCTACCTGAACGTGGCGAACACGATCAAATCGTGGGCGCTCACGGGCGACCACAAGCGGATCGCCATCATGTACCTCGTCGCGGTATCGGTCGCGTTCCTCCTCGGGGGGCTGGCGGCGGGCATGATTCGCGCCGAGCTCACGGTTCCGAAGGGGCAGTTCCTGACCAACGACGCCTACAACAAGGTGTTCACCGCCCACGGCGTGGTCATGATCTTCTTCTTCCTCATTCCCGCGATCCCGGCGGTCTTGGGCAACTTCATGCTGCCCATCATGATCGGAGCCCGCGACCTGGCGTTCCCTCGCCTGAACCTGCTCTCGCTGTACGTATATGTCGTCGCGTTGACGCTGGGCTTGATGGCGATCCTCGGGGGAGGCGTCGACACCGGATGGACGTTCTACACGCCCTATTCCTCGGTGTATTCGAATTCCAACGTGGCGCTCACCATCATGGCGGCGTTCGTCGCGGGATTCTCGTCCATCTTCACGGGGCTCAATTTCATCGTCACGGTGCATAAGATGCGTGCGCCGGGGATGACGTGGTTCCGGATGCCGCTCTTCGTATGGGCCGCCTACGCGACCAGCGTCATCATCATGCTCGGGACACCGGTCGTTGCCATCACGCTGGCACTGGTCGTCGTCGAGCGGTGCATGGGCTTCGGCATCTTCTCTCCCGAGATCGGGGGCGATCCCGTCCTGTTCCAGCACATGTTCTGGTTCTATTCCCACCCGGCGGTCTACATCATGATCCTGCCGTCGATGGGGGTGATCAACGAGGTGATCGCCGCGAACTCGAAAAAGCGGATTTTCGGCTACGAGTTCGTTGCGTTCTCCACGCTGGCTATCGCGGTGTTCGGATTCATCGTCTGGGGCCACCACATGTTCGCCACCTCCCAGTCGATGTACCTGGGCATGGTCTTCTCGGTGCTCTCGTTCCTGGTTGCGGTGCCTTCCGCGGTGAAGGTCTTCAACTGGGTGACCACGATGTACAAGGGCTCGGTCGAACTTTCGAGCCATATGCTCTACGCGATCGGATTCCTGGGCCTGTTCACGGTGGGGGGGCTCACCGGGCTCTATCTCTCGTCGTTGGCCACGGACATCCACTTGACCGCGACGTACTTCGTGGTGGCGCACTTCCACTATGTCATGGTCGGTGGCACCGCGACGGGCTTCCTTGCCGGGCTCCACTTCTGGTGGCCCAAGATGACCGGGCGCATGTACTCGGAGTTCTGGGG
>JBJTRZ010000614.1:0-16188 GCA_046076415.1 Armatimonadota bacterium | reverse complement strand
GGAGAACTCGAACTCCAGCACCAACCGTCCGAGCACGGGTGCCTCGCCGTCGTGCACATCCGCGTACCACGGCTGGACCATTTCCCCGCCCCGCGGTCCAAGGCCGAAATGGGCGCGCACGGCCCGGTCCGCACGGAGGATCTCCAACGTCCCGAGGGATGTTTCGTCGATCGTGGCCGAGCACGTGTCGAGCACCAGAACATTGGGCTCGCCAAGGCGATACGGGAACGGTCCTTCGACTATGTTCTCCTTCGCCGGGGCCTCCACGACAATTTCCGGGGCGGTCGACGATGCACGGCGAAGGGCCACGATCGCCTCTCCACCTGCCAGGAGGTCGAGCGGGAATTCGACGCCGCCGGCGACCGGTCGCAGCGCAATGCGATTACGTTCCCCGGTCAACGGATCCCACTGCTCCGCGTCGACGAAGGCCTCGCGCACATGCACCCTGAGATTGGTCGCCGGGGTTTCCCGATCGACATTGAGCAGCGCCACCAGTAGTTCGTCGCCGACCCGTCGCACCTGGGTATGCACGGTCGTGGATCCGTGCACCACCACCGGAATCGTGGCCGCGAAACGCCGCGCCGCCGCCTCGGCATCGGCCACATCGCATCCGAAACCCTCCACGCGCAACGGCACGGCATCCACATGCGTCGGTCGCTCCCCGGCGAAACAAACCTCGCCACCGGCAGCCGCGAACCGTTCGAGCAGGTCCCGGGTCGATGCGCGCAGCGTGGTGCAACCGGAAACCAGCACGCGTCGGTACACCCTGCGCCCAACCCGCAGCCCGGCCTGCTCGACCACGCCATGCTCGGCGAGCAAGCCCTCGTCGCCGTAATCGAAATCGACTCCCGCCGACTGCAGGGCATGGAACGTTTGCGAAAATACGGTTTCGAGCCGCTGGATTTCCGGATCGCGCGCGGCCAGTCCGTCGCACCAACCCGGATGCACCTGGGCCCATACACTTTCGACCGGATGGATCACCAAAACTTCGCACACGGGGCTCCCCGCTGCCAAAGCCCTTCCGAAGCGGGCGAAATAGCCCTCTACCGCCGCGTAGTCCTCCCACCAGGCACTTTGGTGCAGGATGCTCGCGGGGTAATCGCGCTTCGCTTCCCCCTCCATCGTGTACCAGGAGAGGTGGTGGCACCGGAGGTTGATGCCGTACAACGCCTGCCAATCCCCCACATGTTTGTGCCCCGAGAGCGGCATCTGCCATCCCGTGCACCCATAGAGTTCCGACATCAACCACGGGCGGTCGAACTGACGTCCCACCGATTGCAGTTGCTTGGCCACCCAGTACGCGCGATTGCCCTCGGAGAGCAGGTCCATGCCCGGCAACTCCATCGTGGCATGGCACCGCATCATCGAGCCATTCATCGCCACCTGCGCCGTGAGGCTGTCCTCGTGGAGGAAATGGCCGGTGAGAACGATGCCGTGGGCGCGGCACCAGTCGTCCATCGGACGGCAAAACCGCTCGATGAAAAGCCGCAGGCAAAGTTCGGTGTACCGCCATTTGGTCGGGTGCATCGCCGCGCCTAGAGGTTGCAGGTAAAGCTCGGGCAAATGGTCCAGCAAGTCGTCGCCCCAAGTGCTTTTCCACGCTTCGGGCAGGTCCGGAGTCCACGGGGCGAGGTGTTCGGAGTTGCCCACGCCCTGGCCGAAGGAGGTCATGAGCGGTCCACGGTGAGGTTCGTCGGTGAAAATGCCCTTGATGGTCCCGCCGAAGAGGTCCCCGCACCGGTCCGCGTAGCGCTCGTGGGTCGATTCCAGGAAGGCGTCGGTGGCCGCGCGGCTCATCGTGTCGACGTAGGTGTTGCCGTTGTAGAAGCCCGATTCGGCCATGGTTTCCACGGAAAACGTCAGCAATCGCCAACCTTCCGGAACCGGATCGTCCTCCCGAAGCCGCACCACGTTGGCGTAGGCCAGCCCGTCGCCGTCGCAGGCGAAACGGGCGAGCACGGTTTCGGTCGCCTCCGGCGCGGGGCCGTCGATGGTGAGTCGCAGGTGCCGCATCCGATGGCGCGACTCCTCGGTGACCACTCCGCCCGCCGTGCCGCTTGGCCAGCGGTCCTCGTCGTAGAGCCACGCCTCGAGGCCGAGCCGCTTCCCCTCCTCGGCGCAGGCGCGGATGCAGTCGAACCACGATTCGCCAAGGTACTCGGTGACCAATCCAACCCGGGAATGCATGAAGAAACCACCGAGCCCCATGCGGTGCATCACGCCCACCTGCCGAAGCAATTCCCCTCGATCGAGACGGCCGTTCCATGCCCAAAACGGCTTTCCGCACCACGCGGGTCCCGGTTTTCGGAACGCTTCGAACACCGTGTCCAACGAATCGTTCACCGCAACTCCAATCCTTCGGGCGCCTCCACCCGCGTTTCGATCGTGCCATCCCCACGTCGCCGATGCGCCACATGGATGGGTCCCGCGGCGGTTGGCACCGTTCCTTCCGCCCATGCGAGATCGGCCAAGTGGGGCTCGATCCGCGCCCAGGGACGCGGGTGCGCGCCGGTCCGGACTCCAAGCACCTGTTCGGAAAGCCAAGCCGTGGGGCCCGCGGCCCAGCCGTGGCAGAGGCTGTGGCGAAGTCCAACGTAGCAGTGGTCCCCGAAGTCGGCGTGGATATCGGGGCGCCCCGCGACCGGAACTTCATCGATGCGCGTGGCACCGGGCATCCAGTCGATTTCGAAACCCTCCCAGAACGTCGTGGCTCCCATTTCGAGCATTCCACCCCAATAGGTGCGCATCAGATCGAGGCAACCTTGGTGGTCGCCCGCCGCCGCCCTAGCCTCGAGCACGTAGTAGCCGTAGAAGGTCGACAATCCCCGGAATGGATCGTTCGCGAGCAAATCGGCATTGGTCGATCCCGCATCGCGCATCCCCGCCAGCACCTGCAAGGCTGCCGCCTGCTTCGATCGGGTTGGGCGGACCACGGCGCGAACGCGCGCGGCGACCCCATCGATGCGGTCCGCGTCGCCTTCCCGGCCCAGCGCCCTGAGCAGGCCGGCCCCTTTGGCAAGCGCGATCGCCACCAGTGCCTGCAATCCCGCGTCGATCGCCTCCGGATCCCGAGCGGTGGGCCATTCGAGGAAGCGATGCCCATCGAGCTGCTCTCCGCCTTCCGCGTCCACCCGCTCGGCGATCCGCTCGAGCAGCGCCCGCAAATACTCGGATTGGGCGCGGAGCAAGTCGTGGTCTCCAAATCGCGCATGCCAATCGGCGTGCACGACGATCCACCACAGCGAGTAGGAGGAGATCCCGTTCATCCACCCCGGCAACGGGGTTTCATCGCGCACCTTGTCGAGGCTGTCGGGCACGATGGGATGGTCGCCGAACACGGTGGCGATCACCATCGCCTCGGGATGCAGATCTCCGATCCAAACCAAGCGATCGCGTTTGATCCCGTCCCAAACATGGTCCTGCATGCACAAATGGACCGTGTCCGCACCGACGCGCCAGATTTCCTCGAGCCGCGGATCCGAACACGCGAACGTACCCAAGCGCGGATCCTCGCGCAGGGTCGACACCGCCTGCACGAGCCGCAAACGTATCGTGGCGACCGGGTCCTCGTTCTCGAGGTGAACGAACCGAAACCCGGTCTCCCCGACTTCCGTTCGGCCCATCCACGCCAGTCGCACGTGGTGATCGTGGATGGCATGATCCTGATCCGGTTCCCCGAGCGCCTCCGACACCGACTCGCCGAACCGAACGCGCACCCGGGCGGCCGCCTTGGGTTCCGTGATCGGCACATCGAAGCGCACCGCACCGTGCAATTCGGTGCCGAAATCCACGAGTACGCCCGAACCAGGCGGTAGGTCGCACGTGGACGCATCGTCGTGGAGCAGGTTTTCCGGGTTCGCGACGCCGCGCGCGAGCACGACCCTACGGGCAGGCACGAAGCGGCGCGTGCGGGGGTCCCGATCACCGGTGCGCATGGCGGATCCTTTCAATCGCCCGCGAGGCGATGGCGGTTGCGGTAGACCCCGCGGGGAAAGTCGGTCAGGTGCAAGTCGCCGGGGAGGTAATGCCACGCGGTGCGGAAACCCGGTCGCCCCGTATCGTTGATCCGCGCGCCATGCACCAAATTGGCGGAGAACAGCACCACGGTTCCGCCCGGACAGACCACGTCGACCGCCCTCGCCTCGTCGACGTCGGCCCAATGGCCATGCGCCATGGATCCCGATCCGGGTGCGTGGCTGGGCCGCGCTTCGCGGTGGCTGCCCGGGATTACCCGAAGGCACCCGTTGCCGGCATCGGTGTCGTGGAGGTAGATCGCACAGGAAAGCACGCGCTCGGAATCGGTGCCGAAATAGTAGTTGTCGGTGTGCCATCCCGTGGAACTGGCGCCGGCGCGATCCATCGGAAAAAACTTGGTCCCGAAGCAATCGATGGAAGGTCCGAGCAGTTCGGCGACGATTGCGAGCAGGTCGGGAAACGACGCCAATTCGAGCCAGGCGGGATCGACCACTCCCACCCCTTGCACCTTGTGCAACACCCCTGGAAGCGGTTGGCCGTTGGCGTCCGGGGCGAGCGAGAACGTCGCATCCGGCTCGGCGAGCGCGCTCCCGCGGGCAACGAGTTCGGCGCCCTTGGCGAGGAACCGTTGCCGGAGGGGCTCGGTCACCAAGCCGGGAAAAACACGGTAGCCCCGTTCGGCCAGATCGGCGCGGGGGGTTCGGGCGAGCGCCATGCTATCCGTAGGCTCCGCGGGGAAGGAACCCGAGCAGACGCCGCAACCGATCGTCGGCGCCGGCGAACACATACTCGGGCATTTGGTAGTTCATAAACGGATAGTATTTGTGCCCCACCAGGCGCCGAGCATAGCTCACTTGCGTGATGTAGCGCGTGCGGTCGGAAAGGTTGGGGGCACCGCGATGCCAGACTTGGTTGTTGAAGAGCACGACCGTGCCCTTGCGGCCACAGCAATAGTCGGTCTTTCCTTCCCAAGGGGTCCCTTCGAGCGAGGGGGGGCAGGGCTTGCCGAAAAGGTGCGAGCCCGGCAGCACTTCCGTGGGACCATGCTCGGGCGTTTCGACATCCGTCAGGTAGTAGTTTGCGGTGAAGAGCAGCACGGGCAGACGAACATTGGTGGGCGCGTCGCCGTGGGTCACCAGATAGTGCGGCGCGTCGTCCTGATGCCAGGTCGTGATGCCCTTGCCTCCGGGTTGGACCCGGAACGAGTTGTTGTGGATGCAGTGGACGACACTGTCGATGAGCGCCTCCGCGAAAGTGACGACGGGCTCGAGGTCGAAGAGTCGGAGGTTGGTCGGACTGGTTTCGAACATGCGATGGTGCAGCTCGATAATGCCGTCCGGGTTTTCCTCGCCGTTTTCGGCCAAATCCCGATCCAGATCGTCGCGCATCGTCGCGCACCAGTCCTCGGGCAGGACACCCTGCAGTACGAGATAGCCGTCCCGGTGGAACCACTCCACCCACTGGTGGATTTTTTCGGGCGATTCCGGCACGCCGGCGCGCGCGCTGTCGGTCATGGGAGATCCTTCCGGAAAAAGCCGCCCCGTCGGCTGGGCCGGCGGGGCGGGTCGAAGCGTTCGATGCGCGCGCCGTGGCGCGCGATTCACGTCAGCGGGGAGCCTGCTCCGGCGGCCAGCCCATCGCGGGCAGCACCTTCCACTTGGAGCCGAACACCTGCATCTTCGCGTGTCCATCGAAGAACACGGCGTTGAAGCCGCGCGAGTGGTTCGTGTTGGAGTTCTTGCACGCGCCACCGCAGCCGTCCGCGCCGTCCCAACCGAACGAGCCGCGCTCCACGAAGATCACGCGCTCCGACACCCAGTCAGACAGTTCGCCGACGGGTTGGTTGTTGAGCGGCCGCTGCTCGCCCGAGCCCACCACTCCGGCCTGGCCGCCGTAGCGGACGCAGGGGAACGGCGAGCCGGAGGCGCACCAGTCGGAGATGTTGTAGACCCAGTTCGGGAACCACTGGTAGGACTGCGCACCAAGGGCGATGTTGCCCGGAGTGGCGCGTCGGTACTTGTCGGACGGGCAGTACCAGATCTGCTTGTTCTTGATGTACGGGAACAGCTGGATCGACATCAGGACACGGTAGAAGTCGCCGCCGTAGGCGCAGCCCGAAAGCGGCGCTCCACCGTCGATGCCCGCCATCGGGAAACCACCCCAGAAGTTGCCGCAGTCGTTCCAGCCTTGGTTGCCGAAAACGTCCAAGTTGACTTCCCAGTTGCGCTCGCCGGGATACGTCCCCATGGGGAACTTCTCGTCGTAGTCCTGGGCGTACATCTTGATGCCGAGGCCGATTTGCTTGAGGTTCGAGAGGCAGCTCGCGGAACGGGCCTGCTCGCGGGCTTGCGCGAAGACCGGGAACAAGATGGCCGCGAGGATGGCGATGATGGCGATGACCACCAAGAGTTCGATGAGGGTGAAACCCGCGCGCAGGCGGGAGTTTCGGGATTGCATGATGACGGGATTCCTTTGCTTCCTTGAAAGAAATGACCGATGACGGTGTCGTCGCTGCGACACGGCGACGGGGAATGAATTAAACGAACGCGGGAACGGAACCTCCTTTCCTCCGGGTCGCCTTCCCGCGGTGGGAAGGTTCGCGCCAGAGTACGGGGGCGGGCAGCACGACGGTCCGCGCCGCTCCCCCTTTCGTGCGGATCGCCGCATCGACGAGATCGATGGCGACCCGGCCCATGCGGGCGAAATCCGGATCGGTGGTTGGAAACGCGGGTTCGAACCACTTTCCCTCGGCGTGGTGGTCGAATCCCGCGACGCGCACCGCGCCGGGCACGTCGACGCCGCGCAGCGCGAGGGCGCGGGAAAGCCCCATCGCATAGGCGTCATCGTAGGCGACCACGGCGTCGGGGAACGGCTGGAGCGCCAGTAGACGATCGGCGACCTCGTCGACGCTGGCGGCGGGGTCGACGCCCGATTCCGCCGGCCATCCATCCCAGGCCAACGGAATTGCGAGCCCCGCCTCGCCCATGGCGTCGCGCCAGCCTTTGGCACGTTCGCGCACCGACGTATGGTCGTCGAATCCGAGTCGATGCAGGAACAGGATGCGCCGGTGCCCGCGCGCAAGCAGGGCCCGCACGAGATCGGCCGCTAGACGACGATTGTCGAAGAGGACCATCGAGCGGCCCCAGGATTCGTGGCCGATATCCGTGACGACGATCGGCAGGTCGGGCCACCGGGGAGGAGCCGGCAACACTCCGTCCGGCTCGGGCAGGTAGGCGGGATAGACCACCGCCCCCTCGACGCCCAATCCGGCGAAATGCCGCAGGATTTCCTCTTCCCGGTTCCGGCTATGATTCGAACACGCGGAGAACAGTTGGTATCCCCGCGCCCGGGCTTCGGCGGCCAGTCCTTCGTGGAGGGCCGGGAGGATGGGATTGGTCGCCCCGGCCGGATCGGCCACCACCGGAGCGACGAACCCGAGCAATCGTAGGCGCCCGGAAACCGCTCTCCCGGCCGAAATGTACGCACCGCTCCCCTGCCGGGTTTCGATCCAACCCTCGCCCGCCAGCGTCGAAAGCGCCCGAGCCACCGTGGATCGACTCACCCCGAAGCGCGCCTGGAACATGCGCTCGGTGGGCAGGCGCGTTCCCGGCACCGCGTCGGGACCGGTCAAGTACTCCTGCTTCACCCGCTGGGCGATGCGCAGGTAGGCCGGGCGCGACTCCACGCGAGTCCCTATCGGCCCGGAGCGCCCGCCGGAGCCCCGGTGGGTGCCGCGCCGGGACCGGTTCGGGCACCCGACATCCGCTGCGCGAAGTCCGCGGGCGGCCCGGGAGGCGTCTGCCCCTCGAGCGTTCCCGCGCCGCCGCTGCGCTGGTTGAACACGTAGAAAAGGACACCGATGAGCACCACGAGCCCGGCGACGACGCCGATGATGGCTTTGGGGGAAATTTCTTTTTGCACGGGAACCGCCTCCTCGCCGAATCCGTACCGCACCGCGCGGCGACTTCGCCCCGCGGTCCGCGGAATTGGACCGTCCAATCCGCAAATGGATGGCGCACTGTAGAGGCACCCGCGCCGCGTGTCAAGACCCAACCCGAGATAATCCCGCCAGCCGCCGAAAACGGGCACTTCCGAGCAGGGAATTGCGTACAACCAATGGGCAGAGTCCCGTAAAATCGTCCGGGTGTGACGAAAGTCACGCCCGCGGCCCGGTTGAGTTGAAACCGACCGACCGATACTATGGTCAGTAAGAGTGTAGCCCCTTGGCCGCAAGGGCTTCGGACAACGACATGGGAGCGCACGTTCACACCAAGCCGTCGCGCCCGCGAGCTCGCCTCGCGGTTCCCTTGATGCTCGTCCCGGCAACAATGCTCGCGTTCGCCGCACCCAGCGCCGCGCAGGACATTTTCGGAGCGGGTGGAAGGGCTGCCACGAACCTCGCCACCCCCACGCAGGGCGGTGATTCGTTCCTCGGTCAAGACCGCACCGGCCCGTACGTCCTCACCTACCGGAAGTTCCTTTACGGCCCCGGCTACCCCGTCTGGGTGGTGGTGGATGGTCGTCGCCTCAACGGAGCGGAATATTCCGTCGATGCCGCCAAGGGCGAAGTGTCGTTCGCCACCCCGATCAAGCGGGGTCAACTGGTGCGCGTCTCGTACGGCTATTACCCGGAGATGGCCGAGCGCAACCCCAATCCCGCCCTCGCCGCCCCCCTCACGTTCAATCTCACCTCCCTCGGTCTGGGCGATGTCAAGCTATCGGCGGTCAACGGGGTCAATGGCGGAACCACCCCCAGTTTGGTGCTTGGAGTTGGTCGTCAATCCCGCCTGCTTGGCGGAGGCCTCTCCACCCAGTTCATGTTGTCGCCGGACCGCATGGCAAGCGCCGACGGGGGACCGGCCGTGGAGCAAGGCTCCGTCAAACTCGGATACGCCGGGGGCACCGCGAAGAACGGGGTCGACCTGGGCTTCCAGCGCGCAGGGCGCGCCTTCGCGCAAGGCGTCGGGCGCAACTTCGGGCAGGGCGACGCCGTGCAGAACCTCAATGTCGGCGGGCGGCTCAACCCGAACGCGAACACCAGCCTCAGCTACAACAAGGTCGACAACCGCAATCTGCTCGGCCGCGCCGGCACGCAACAGGAAAATGTCGCGCTCCGCCTCGCCGCGGGCAAAGGCCGACCCGCCCTCGACTTCGCGCGCGCCGACGCGTTCACGACCGACGCCAAAGGCGTGACGACCGGCTCCGCCACCGACCGCGCATCGTTGGGCGGCACCTTCGGCGCGCTCGACCTGGCCTACAAGACGTCCAAGGTGGAAACGGCCGTCGCCAATCAGGCGCGACGCGGCGTCGTGACCCAGGACGTACTCTCCGCCAATGTTCCCGCCTCCAAGGGTGGGCGCCCCGCCCTTGGCTTCACCCGCACCGAGGATGGCAAGGTGGATGTGGCCGGGAACCGCACCGACACGGTCACCGATGTGGGCAACGTGGCGGGCAAGGTCGGAGCGACCGCCTTCCAGCTGCGCAACACCCGCACGGAATCCCAACTTCCCGGCAATCAACGCACCTCGGGCGAGCAGCAGTTCGCTTCGTTCGCCTTGCCCGGGTCGGGTAAACCGTTCCGCCCCGCGCTCAATTACACCCGTATCGACGACGCAAAGGTGGATGCCGCGGGCAATCGCACCGAGGCCGCCACGGATCAAGGCGATCTCTCCGGCAAGTTCGGGATCGCCGATGTCGTGGCGAAGATCAACCGCACCGACACCTCCCGCGCCACGGGCCGCGCCGGGCTCGTCGAACAACAGAACATCGGGGTCAAGATCGCCCAAGGCAAGCAACCGGCCCTCGGGTTCCAACGCACGGGCGACGTCAAGATCGACGCCGCGGGCACGCGCGTGGGTGCCGTGACGGACCGGATCGACTACGCCACCAAGTTCGCCGCCTTCGATTTGTCCGTGCAGTCGCTCGAAACCGATGTCGCCACGCCCGACCGGAACCGGACGCGCGGTTCGCAGGACAACGTTTCGCTCAAATACGCCGCCACCGGTGCCCCCTCGGTGGCGTTCTCCATCGCCGGCGACGACAAGCGCGTCAACAACGGCGAATGGTTCGGCGCCACCAACCAACGGTTCTCCCTCGACCACCACCTTGGCGGTGTGCTGGTCGGCGTCAACTACCTCGACACGGATGTCGTCGCGCGCAACCAACGGCGCGCCGGCGGCGGAATCGGGACGCTGCGGCTGGCCACGGCCCCGAAAGGCAACGCGCCGACCATCGACTTCCAGCGCCAAGCCGGGGATTCCATCGACCCGAACGCCCAGCGCACCGGCATTCTCGCCGACCAACTTGGCGTCGCCGCTCGGCTTGCCGGCAACGGCGTCAAGGCCACGGCCAAGCAGTCGTTCACCGAACAGGAAAACCCGCTCGACAGCGCCGTCGCCCGCGAGAACGCGTTCACGGTCGACCGCTCCGGAAAACGATCCTCGGCGGCGCTGACCGTGACCAACGGCTTGGTGCAAACCGGACGTCAATCGGACGCGCGCCAAGGTGTGGCGGTGACGCTCAAACCGATGCCCACGCTCGCGCTCGGGTTCGGCCAAAACGAACAAGCGATCACGCCGGCGGGTGCGACCGATCCGAACAGCGTGGTCACCAGCCAGACCGCGTCGGCCGAGGTGCTGCCCTTGCCCGGAACCCGGTTCTACGGCGCGCGCACCGCCAACACCGACGGCACGGGGCGCTCGGGCATCAACGACCTCGCGGCGAAATTCGGCACCGACAAAACCGTCCTCAAGGTCGAGGGTAGCGTCCGGGACCGCTACAACAACTCGCGCAATCCAGTCGCCAATGCCGACACGGCCGCCGCCGCGTTCCAGGTTCGGCCCGTCTCCTTCCTGACGGTCACCGGCAACTACACGCTCAACCCCGAAGACCCCAAGAAGCCCGGAGCGGTCACTCCGATCGAACGGCGCGAGTACGGTGTCAAGGCGCGGCTCGGAACCTTCGAACTTGGCGGCACCTACGCCGCCAACGAATTGCTTCCCGGCACGCCGGCCGATGTGCTGGCGAAGGCGGGGGGAGCACCCAACTACGGGGAAATGGGCCTCACCCTCGGAATGCGGTTTGGCGCCAACAGCCAACTGACCGGCGGGTACAAGGATACCTTCTTCAACGGCGGCGCCGCCGCCAAGGGCCTCGCCACCTACACCCTCGGCTTCACGCACAATCTCGGCGCGCGCTTCAACTTTTCCCTCAACGGAAGTTTCCAAAACAACCGCGCCATCCTCGACCCGGTCGCCCGCACCGACTACAAGGCCGAAGCCAAACTGGGCCTCAAATTCTGAGTTTCGGAGCCGACCCACCCTGACCGAGGACATCGCGCGCGGGTTCGTCGAGGGTCGGCACGATCCATTGCTCGAGCACGTCGCTTCCCTGCCGGGCGACTCCGCCGATCGCATCCTCCAACTGCGCAACCGCCGATCGCCGATCGATCCCGACATCGCTCGCCTGGCGTGCGCGGTGGTGGATGCACGGAATCGCGCGCGACGACGCGGGTTCGAAGACGCGGATCGGTTGTGGGCGACGCCCGATTCGCTCGCGCAGGCCTCTTCGCCTGCCGTCGCACGGTTCCATGCGGACCGTTTGGCGGGAAACACCATGGTGGTCGACCCGAGCTGCGGAACCGGCGTCGATCTGATGGCGATGGCACGCACGGCGGAACGGGGAGCCGGCTGGGAAATCGACCCCGTCCTCGCCGTCTTCGCCGCGGCCAATCTTGCCCGTACCGCCGACGCGGACCGGTTCACGGTGCACCCCCATGCCGCACCGCCGCGCATTCCGGCGGGAGCCGCGCTGTTCTTCGATCCGTCGCGTCGCGACGCGCGAGGACGTTCCTCGCTCGATCCCAGCCGCTGGAGCCCCTCCCTCGAACTGTGGAAGGCGGCTCGGGCCGCCGGTGCTCCGGCCGGAATCGCCAAACTGCCCGCCGGGCTCCCGGACGAAGTTCTGGACGAGTTGGGGGACGCGTTGGTGTTTCTCTCCGAGGATCGCGAATGCAAGGAGGCGTGCGTGCTCCACGGAGCCGCCGCGGAGGGGCTGCCTCGTCGCAGTCTTCGCCTGTTGCCGAGCGGCCAACCATGGCAGCCGGGCGAGCCGCCCGAGCTCGGAGAACCGGACGCGCCGTACCTGTGGGACCCCGCTCCCGCGGTTGCCAGGGCCGGCTGCCTCGGACCGGTCGCCGCCGCGCTTGGCGCGGGAAGGGCGACCTTCGACGACGACTATCTTTTGGGGCCGGCTCCGCGCCGCGAAACCGTCGACGTACCCGCCACCGCCTGGCGCATCCGCGAGGTGCTTCCGTGGCATCCCAAACGGATCGCAGCGCATCTGAGGACCCGCGGGTACGGCCGCGTGGTGGTCAAAAAGCGGTCGTTTCCCGGCGATTCCGCGGCGCTCGTGCGCCAACTGGCTCCGAAGGGACCGGATGCGGTGGCAATGGTGCTGGTGGCGGATGCGACCGGGTACCGGGTGGTTTTGTGCGATCCGGAGCCGGCCCCTCCGGTAGAATGAGCGCGTGCCGCTCCACGAGTTTGTTTGCGGAACCTGCGGGGGACGACCGTTCACGGTGCTCGTCGGCATGGTCGCCGACGCGCCCGCACCCCGGTGCCCCAAATGCGGCGGCACCGAACTGACGCGAAAGATTTCCCGCTTCGCCCGCGTGCGTTCCGCCGACGCCGCCATCGACGACTTGGCGGATGCCGCGGATGGACTCGATGAAAGCGATCCGCGTGCCGTTCGACGTTTCCTGAAGGATATGTCGTCGGAAATGGACGACGAGATCGAAGCGGACGAGCTCGAAGAATTGTTGGAGACATCCGCCGACGACGAATCGGTCGGCGGCGGGGAGGAATGAGCATGCCTTTCGGAGTGGCCATCGCGGGCTTGGACCATTGGTACACCGCATTCGGCGTTTGCGAAATCACGGCGTCGAGCCCGGACCTGAGTCTGGTGGGTATTTCCGACGGCAACGCGGATCGGCGGGAATGGGCGTCCACGACCTATCCCGATGCCGTGGTGGCCGATTCGATCGAACCGCTGCTCGCGTGCGACGATGTCCATCTCGTCTGCATTTGCGCTCCCACCGCGGCCGCTCCGGATATCGCCCGGCGCGCGCTCGCCGCCGGCAAGCATGTCGTGGCGGTCAAACCGTCGGCGCACACCCTCGCCGACCTCGATTCCGTGATCGATACGGCTCGCGAGGCGGGTCGTTTCTTCGGTTCGTTCGAGGGCATGCAACGACTTCACCCCAAAGCCGACACATTGCGGCGCCTCCTCGCCGATGGCGCCATCGGAGTGCCCCTGAGTTTTCACCAAGTGGGCCACGGAGGGCTCCCCTCCCCTTGGCCGGGTCAACCCTCCGGCGCGCCGAGTTGGTGGCTGGATCCCAACGCGATCAAGACGGGTGCTTGGCTGGACCACGCGATCTATGCGATCGATCTGGCCCGATACGTGTTTGGGGGCGAAGTCGCCGAAATCGCGGGGCACATCGGGAACCGCCTGCACGCCGAATTGCCGCTGGAGGATTACGGTATCGCCTTGATGCGCCTCGACACAGCGACGGGTCCAGTTTCCCTTTTGATCGAGGACACCTGGGCCGCCGAGGAAGGCGGGGGAGCCCACTGGTTGCGCATCGTCGGGACCCGGGGATTCCTGCGCTCCGAGGGCAACACGTGGGTGGTATCGCGCAATGGCGAGGACGTGGTCCATCCGATCGAGGATTCCCCGTTTTTCCCGATGGAGAATCTGGCGGCGGGTCTGGTCGAGGGCGGATCGTTGCCCTTCGGACCCGAGGATGCACGGCGCAACCTCGACGCGTGCCTGCGCTTCTACGCCACCGCCTCGCGCTGAAAACGTTGGCTCAAAGCGGTAGGCGGTAGACGATTTCCCAGGTGCGCCGCACCGCTTCGGCCTCCCGCTCGGCGTCGATCCGGTCGTCCGGACGGGCGACACCCACCGCGGCGAGGTAATCGAGTGCCGCCCGGTAGGCGGGTCGTTCGTACCGCGCCATCACGGGTGTTTTCGTTACCACTCCGGTCCAGAACGACGCGGATTTCATGAGGTTCGCCTGTCGTTTGCGATGGTGGTGCTCATGAACCAGGGTCTCCTCGAGACCGACGGACGCTCCTTGGAACGGTTCCTCGCCGAGCACGACCATGCCGGTCCACTCCACCACGGCGCGGTCCTCGAGATCGGGATCGTGCCGAATCCTGCCGGCATCGAGCAGTGCGCCCAGATCGCGCGCCACGGACGCGTATCCGGGCACGGCGCCGATCCGGGCGATCGCGTCAGCGACCCGGAGTCGTCGTTCCGGATCCAGCGCCCGCGCCATCGGTTCCCACGGCGGGGGGTTTGGGCGCCGCCATGCGCGGCAGAGGCCGCAAACGAGAGTAGAAGACCCCGAAAATAGCCGCGAGTATGATCGTGCCGAAAACCACCATCAGCACGTTCTCGACTTTTCGAAGTTTGGCCTTTTCCTCGGGAGGCAACTCGTAGCCCATGGCTTCAGCGTCCTTCCCGCGTCACACGGGTCCGCGCCCACGCGTTGTCGGGATCATCCGCGACCGCCTTTCGGTACCATGCCTGCGCGCCGGCCTTGTCGCCGTTTTCCTCGGAGAGTCGTCCGAGGCACGCATAGACCGATGCCCGGTCGGGACCGGCCGGCAGCGCTTTCGCCGCAATCTCGAAATACCCGCGGGCCCCTCCACGATCCTTGCGCTGAGCGGCATCGGTGCCCAGCGCCAGCGCCGCGCTTCCCTCCTTCGGGGCGAGTTCGAGGGCTTTGCGGAAGTACTCCATGGCCTTTTTATCGTCGCGCAGGGCTTGGTATTCGACCGTTCCCGCCTCGGCCAGCGCGGCGGCTCGGGAGGCGGCAGGGATGCGCGCCTTCGATGCCCGATCGAGCGCCTCCACCGCGGCTTCGGGGAGCCCGGCACCCATGCGCGCGAAGCCGAGGTACATCCACGCCTCGCCGTCATCGGGAGTCGCGGCCACGACCTTTTCCAGCGCCGTTGCGGCGGCGCGATATCCCCCCGACGCGTAGTAGGCCATTCCGAGTTTGCGGCGCGCGGCGGAATCCTCCGGTCGGGAGGACGCCGCGGTTTCGGCCGAATCGACATCTCCGGTGCCGGCCGGCGCCTTGCGGCGCGTTCCGATAGTGGGAAACGCGTACCCGGTGGATGCCGCCACCACCTTGGGCCCGGCGCCCGCCGGCGCAACGCTGCCATCGCGCACGCCGCACCCCGCCGCAGCGGCGAAGCACGCGATCACCCCGATCAAAGGAACGATATTCTGCGTTTTCAAAGGAGCTCCGGCATGGATTCTACCCGCCGGAGCCGCCCCGCGCCTGTCCTTCCGCGCCCTCGAATCGGTGCGTGGCGGTCGGCACGACCAGCACGGCCGCGCAGAGGACGAGCCCGGCCACCAGGATCCATGCGGCCCGTTGCGCCGTCCACCGCAGAAGAAGTCGAGACATCAGGAAGAGTCCGTAGACCCCCCAGAGCACCAGCGCCAGTACCGTTTTGGGGTCCATCCACCACCCTGGCCCCATCCCGCCGCCCGCGGCGCGCACAACGCCCGACAGTATTCCGAGGGTCAACAACGGAAAACCCAGCGCAACCAAGGCAAGCGATGCTTTTTCCAGCAGACCGAGCGGAGGGAGCCGCCGACGCCAGGCGAGTCCATCCTTGCTCCGCAGGATCCGACGTTCGATCAAGTAGAGAACCGCCACGGTGAACGCGAGGGCGAACGCGGCGAATGCGGAGAGCATGGCGAGGATATGGAGGGAAACCGCGTTTTCCTCGAGCAGCGGATGGTGGCCGGAGTGCACCCCGGTATCCGGTTGAATTCCCGCGAGCAGGACCAGGAGGAAACCAATCCCGAGGGCGAATGGTCCCGCGGCGGAGATTCGCCACACGGCATCGGCCAGCAGGTAGGCCACCACCACGAGGAGCGCGAGCAGCGACAGGGATTCCCCGGCGGTCGCGAACGGCGCGCGGTGGAGTTCGACGCAGCGAAAGCCGATGGCGGCGGCATGGCAGAGCACGCCGGCCACCGCGGCGACCCGTCCCGCACGAATCCAGCCGTGGCGACGTTGCTCGGGTGCGCCGGGTTCCGCCGCCAAGACCACGGTCCGTCTTGGCAGACAGCTGGCCCTCGGCGACCTGAACGGCGATGGCGTGGAGGATGCGGCGGCGACGCTGG
>JBJTRZ010000613.1:0-3066 GCA_046076415.1 Armatimonadota bacterium | reverse complement strand
GCCTTCCTCGCCGCCGGCCAACGTGGACACCACGCCGGAAACGGAAATCGCTCGAATGCGATGGTTGCGGCTGTCGGCCACCACCACGGATCCATCCGCCCGCACCGCCACGCCCACCGGCGAATCGAAGCGCGCGGCATGTCCTGGGCCGTCCACCGCGCCCGGTTCCGGATCTCCCGCCAACGTCGCGGAATGCACCTCCGGGTCGCCGTTGATGTTGAACGGCATCGGCCCGGCCCCGCCCCCCATCTGCATCTTGGTGGCGATCGGGGGCTCCTTCTGCAACAGGCCCTTGAACCAGAAAAACTGCACCCCGCCCACCACCACGAGCAGGATGGCCGCGGCGGCCTTCGGCGAGACCGATTTCGTCAGTCGTCCGCTCATGGGATCGGCACCTCCGAGAGCACCAAATCCTCGGCGCCCATGCCCGACAGCAGGAGATGTCCCTCCGACGCGGCGATGGCGTGGTGACCCGCCGGCGCATCGAACGGCTCCGGCAGCGCATCGATACCCCGCGGGCGCCACAAGCGGGGCGGGCTCTCCCGGTCGGAATAAAAGACGCCCTTGCCCGAATCGAACGCGGCGCCGCCCTCGGGCAACCAATCCGACAAACGCTGCGCCGTGCCATCCGCGCGGAGCCGCACCAGGACCACGGAACTCACCGGCGAAGTCGATTCCCGCGATGGAGAAACCAGGAGCAAATCCCCTCCGGATGCCCGCACCGGCGCGGTGGGCCCGCTCACCGACACAACGCGCTGCGCGGCGCCACCGGCCGCGGGAACCCGCCAGACCACCGTGGATCCGGGGAAATCGATGCGCATCGCCGCCACCCACCATGCGTCGCCCGAACGGCCGATCACCACGCCGCGCCCGGCGTCGGGCACCTGCGCCGCAACCGCCGGGGTCCCGGACGCAATGCCGCACCGCATCACCTTGAGCACGCCGCCCAGCGTCGGCAACGTTTCCAGACCGGAAGCCACCGCCTCCGTGCGTTCCATCCAAACCACATCGGTGCCGTCGACGCAGGGACCATGCGCCTCCGTTGGCCCGGAGCGCAGCGTGCGCGGCGCATTTCCGCCGGCGGAGACCCGCACCACCCATTCCTTGCCGGAACGGCCCGACCACGCCACCGTGCCCCCCGCAACATCGTAGCCGTCGACCACGTCCTCTTCGGCCAATGCACGCGGCGACGCGCCGGCGCGGGCCGCCATCAACCGCGCCTTGCCTTTGGGAGGACGCTCCACCCAGTACCAGACCCCGTCGGACCGCCGAACGTCGTTGGGAACGGCGCCCGCCTTGCCCAGCGGAGCCGGAGCGCGGAACGTCGCGGACCGGGGCACCAGCAGCCAAGCGGCCGCGAGCGCGGACACCACGAATGCGGCGACCACGAACCAGCGGCCGGGGTCGCGCGGGCGCGGCGGAAACGGGATGTCGGGAAGGGCCTTGGCCATGGGAACGCCGGGAGATTCGCCCCCGCACGCCGCGGTTCCTGCCCGGGAGCGAGCGTCCCCTCGGGAGGTACAATGCGCCATGCTGCATCGAGGCCGGCGCGAGGATGCGTTTCGATGGCGACGGCGCGCCGTTCGAGGCTGGACGGTGGCCGTGCGCGACCCGTGGCCCGTGGACCTGCGCGAGGCGCTCGAATCCGCGTGGCCGCTGCTCGCGGCGCAGTGCGACGACGTGGCGCGGCGCCTGCCTGGCGCGGCCGTTCGGCACTTGCGCGGCACCACCCTGTGGATTTCCCCGCCCTACACCGGAGTCCGCCCCACCGCCGAGTACCACCCGGGCGCCGATTGGCTGGCGGAAAATGGACGCGATCCCGGAATGGTCCGCGGCGTGGAAATCACCGATATCGCCGATCTGGCCGCCGAAATCGAGCGCATGCCCTGCCTTCTGCTCCATGAACTCGCCCACGCGTTCCACCACCAAGTGCTCGGTTTCGACCGTCCCGACATCGTGGCGGCTTGGGAACGCGCCATGGCCGCCGGCACCTACGACCGCGTGGAGCGGCGATTCTCCCGCGGTCGCCCCCCCGCTTACGACCGGCATTACGCCCTCGCCACGCCCCAGGAATTCTTCGCCGAAATGAGCGAGGCGTGGTTCGGGCAAAACGACTATTTCCCGTACGATCGGGCCGCATTGGTGGCCCTCGATCCCGAGACCGCATCCTTGGTGGAACGCCTTTGGCGCACCGACCCCCGCCGTTCGCGGCAGGAGGGCCGCGCCCCCGCGATGAAAGCACGCCCGACATGATCCTCGCCCGCTCGCTCGTCGCCCTCGCCTGCACGTCGCTGTGCGCCCTCGCCGGGCTCGCCGCGCCGCCCGCCAAGCCCACCGCCAAGCCCGCGCCGGCACGACTCGCGTTCAACCGCGACATCCGGCCGCTGCTCAGCGACGCGTGCTTCAAATGCCACGGCCCCGACGCGAAGACGCGGCAAGCGGGGCTGCGCCTCGACCTGCGCGCCGAAGCCCTCCGCGCGATGGCCTCCGGCAAGGCGGCTATCGTGCCCGGCAAACCCGAGCGCAGCGAACTCGTCCGGCGCCTGTCCACCAAGGATTCCGCCCTCGCCATGCCGCCCGCGGCCGCGCACAAGACGCTGACGGCGCTACAAAAGGAAAGCCTGCGGCGGTGGATCGCGGAAGGTGCCGCCTACCAACAGCACTGGGCCTACGAACCGCCGGTCAAACCGCGCATTCCGGCCGGGCGGAATCCGATCGATCACCTGGTCGGACTGCGCCTTGCCGCGGAAGGACTCGCGCCCGCGCCCACCGCGGACCGTCGAACGCTCGCCCGTCGCCTGTCGTTCGACCTCGCCGGCCTTCCGCCCACGGCCGCCGAAGTGGACGCGTACGTGACCGACAAGGCGCCCGGCGCCTATGAACGGTTGGTGGATCGCCTGCTCGCCAGCCCGCACTACGGCGAGCGCATGGCCATCGCGTGGCTCGATGTGGTCCGCTTCGCCGACACCATCGGCTACCACTCCGACAACCCGCGCAACATCCATCCCTACCGCGACTACGTCATTCGGGCGTTCAACACCAACAAACCCTTCGACCGCTTCACCC
>JBJTRZ010000612.1:0-3509 GCA_046076415.1 Armatimonadota bacterium | reverse complement strand
GACCGCTTCGCGATTCTCAATTGGCCACTTTCCAACAACCGAACGACCCGATTGGATTCCGATCGCAGTCTCGACTCGGTTTGGTTCCGTTCCTCCATTTCGCGAGCGATGCGATTGCTTTGCCTTTCGGAATCCGCAATCCGGGTCAGGTGAGCCTGGTTCCTATTGTAAACAACCAAAACAATTACGACGATGGTGGCCAAAATCAAAAACGCAGGGAGTCCCGACCAGCCGACCGCGATCGCCCAAATGACGAAAAGGCCCACAACCACCAATATTGATTCGATCAAGATCTATTTCCGGTACTCACGGAGGGTCGATGCCTTGGAGCGCACGCCCCTTGCTCCCACGTTCAGAACGTGCTGTCCCGAGTGGTCGAGGCGCAGAAGCGCATGGCCTGCAAATGGTGCAGCAGCGCGCCCGTGGCCTCCCGCGTGCCCACCTGCTCCAGCGCCACCGCGCAGTGCCCGCGCACGTAGCGGTTTTCATCCTCGAGCCCGGCGGCCAGCGCGGACACGGCCGCCGCCGCCGCGCCCCGGAACTTCGCCAGCGCATAGGCCGCGTTGAATCGCACCTGCTCGTCGCCATCGCGCAGCAACCCCTCCAGCACCGCCACCGATGCCTCCGGATCCGCGCGCACCTGACCCAATGCGTCGGCCAAGGTCCGCCGCACCTTCTCCGACGGATCGTGCGCGCAGGCCCGCAGCGCATCCGCCACTCCGGCCGCCCGCGGCCCCCGGTCGCCGAGCGCGTACAGCGCATGCGCCCGCACGTTCTCGTCGGTGCTCGAAAGCGCCGCCACCAATCCCGGCACCGCGTCGTCTCCCGCCGCCGCCAGCCCATACCCCGCGTCGCGCTTCACCTCGTCGCGCGCGCCCTCCAGCGCCTCGAGCAGGACCCGCGTTCCCTCCGGACCCAGACCGCCAAGGGTGTACGCCGCGCCCAGTCGCTCGATCTCCGAGTCGGAGCGAAGCGTTTCCGCGAGCGCCCCCGGATCGCCGGTCGTGGCCGGACCCGATTCCCCCGCCAGCCAGTGCCACATCTGCCGCCAGATCGGCGCGCGCGGATCGTCCTCGCGTTCCCCGAGCGGGATCCGATCGGCGACCTTGTTCCAGCACGGTCCCGTCGGCTCGTCGAGGCGCGTGAACTGGAATTTGAACATATAGCGCGTCTTGTCGAGGAAATTGGGATACGCCTTGTGCCACAGATCGAAGTGGATGAAGAGCACGCTGCCCGCCTCGAGCACCGCCGGAATTCCCTCGTTGGCGCCGTCGGCCAAATCGTCGCGCACCCCCGCGAGCCGGGGCACCTGGGTCTCGAAGTACTGGCTGCCCGGGATCGCGCCGGTCGGTCCGAACTCCACCGGCACATCCTGCGGGTAGTACATCGCCATCACCCAGCGGGGATGGTGGTCGCGGATTCGGTAGTAGCCCCAGTAGCTGTCCTTGTGCCAGCCCATTCCCTTGCCATGGGGCCCCGTCACGTGCGGGTGGCGATGGCAATGCATCACGTAGGTGGGCCCGAGCAGGCTCTCGAGCGTTCCCCGCACCGCCGGATCGTCGAACACCCGCTGCAATTGCGGCAGCCACGGCAAAACGTTGTTGCCAGGATTCCCGTCCCGCGCGAACACGTCCCCGATCGCGTCGTAGATGCCTTCGTTGAATCCCGGCGGCAGGTCGAGCTTTCGGATCAGGAATCCGTTGACCAGGAAATTGCGCATCGCCGCGTCGTCGAGCAGATATTCGTTCATGGCTTGTCCACCGGGGCCTATGCCCCGCCCATAGCATAGCAATTTTCGCCGCAAATGGTGCCCCCGCCCCCGGGCGTTGGCCGATTCACACCACTTTCACGATCGGAAACGTGCCCCCCACCGCACCCGCGTCGCCGAGGAAGTTCCACGCCGACACGCCATCGAGCCCCTCGGGCTCGAGCAGATGGAACGCCAACCGGCACCTGGGTTGATCCGACGGGACCACGAACCCGCCCGGAGGCGGCGCTTCGACACCCGCCTCGGTGCTTCCTTCGAGCCGCACGAGCCGGTGGCCCTGGAACGGTGCCCCGAGCACGCGCTCGGCGATGCGGAACCGCTCGACCCGCACGGCCGGGCTCGGCTCGGCCCGGTGCACGTCGATTCCATGCCGCAGCAACAACCGCGCGACCGCCGCATGCTCCCGCGGTATCCACCAGGCGCGCGGCACCGTGGCGGTGCGCACGGCGCGCCATCGGTCGTACACCGGCAGGCGCGCTTCCACCCAGGCCACGGGCGCCTTCGACGCATCGGACCCGGCACGGGCGGGATCCTCGAGCGGCACGATCGCCTCGCCGGCCGTGTCCATGGCGAAGCGCACGCCCAGCGACCGGGGCCGGTCCGCGGCCGCGGCGCCGCGGAGGGCCCGCAGCCGATCGCCATCGCGCGCCGCCTCTTCGAGCACCGCCTCGAGGAACCGCCGCGTGGTTTCGATCCGGAATGGAAACGGCAGGAAGCTCACCGCTTCCGAGAGCACGGCGGCCGATCCCCGCAGACCGGCGTAGTTGGTGACATAGCGCCCCTCCTCGCCGAACGTCGCCCAGATGCGCCGACCCTCCCGCGTCTCCGCGTTGCCGTAATCGAAGCAGTTCCACCCCTGCTCGCGACGGAGGCGACGGCGCACGGTGGCCAGCAGGTGGTCGCGCGACCATTCGAGCACGCCGGGGTGGGTGTTGGGGTGCGTGGGCGGCGCGTAGGTGTGGTGGAAACCGTGCCGCGTGCCGTTGGTGGTGTGCAGGTCGACGATCAGATCGGGGTCCCAGCGCGCGAGCACCTTTTCGAGCACCGCCCGCGTTTCCGGAGCCTCCGCCTTGATCGCGTCGCGGTTGAGGTCGAGTCCGCCGCCGTTGGGCCGTTCCCCGGCCAGCGCCGGCCCATCCTGGTGCGGGCGGGTGCGCCGCACATCGCCGAGCGCCTCGTTGCCATCGCCGTTGAACACCGGCACCACCACCAACACCAACCGTTCGAGCAGCCGGCGCGGGTCGTGGCGCGCGAAATCGCGCAGCAGCGCGAGCACCGCCTCCTTGCCCTCCACCTCGCCACCGTGGATGTTCGCCTGGACATACACCACGATCCGGCCCCGCGCATGCGCGTCCTCGCCGTCGATCGGCACGGGACGTCCCGCCACCACCATCGGCAGCATGCGTCCACCGGCGCTGCGGCCGAGATTTTCACGCACCAACGGAGCCCCTGTGCGGGCGAGTTCGGAGACGAATCCTTCGACATCGGCCAGGGTGGACGTTTCCCGGCCATCGGTGGATTCGGCACGGGTGCGGGGTGGAGCGCCGGCGCGCAAAGGGGTTTGGAAAAACATCGTTTTCATTGTGCCAAACGGAAGAGGGCGCCGGCGGCGGGCCATGCGACGATGGGCTTGTCGACGACGCGACGAGTGACACCCGGGGCACCGGGGCCGTGCGGGAGGACTGGGGAGACCTTCCCGCGCACGATGGCTCCGAGGACCGCGCCCTGCCCGGGGTGTCCC
>JBJTRZ010000611.1:0-4828 GCA_046076415.1 Armatimonadota bacterium | reverse complement strand
GCCACAACGCGGTCGACAAGTTGATCGGACAGGCTTTCCTCGAAAACCGCTTGCCCCTTTCGCGACACGTCCTGATCTCGAGCGGCCGCGCCGGCTTCGAAATCGTTCAAAAGGCCGTGGTGGCCGGGATACCCGTGGTGGCGGCGATCGGCGCACCCTCCAGCATGGCGATCGATCTGGCGCGCGAGACCGACACCACCCTGATTGGATTCCTCCGCCCCGCGCGGTTCAATGTCCTTAGTGGCGCTTGGCGCCTGTTCCCGGAGCACGATGTCGATGACTGAACGCGACGAAGCCGCACTCGGCCCGATCGAGACCACCCCACCCCGATTATTCGAACCCGCCACCAAGGCCGCCGGAGCGCCCGCACTGATCGCCTCCGCCCGGCATGCGTTGCCCCAACTCGGTCTGGCCCGCAGCGTCCAAGTCCTGCGCCTTCTCAATCAACCCGGTGGCTTCGACTGTCCGGGATGCGCCTGGCCCGAACCGTCGCACCCCTCGCCGTTCGAATTTTGCGAGAACGGCGTCAAGGCGGTGGCCGAGGAAGCCACCCGTGAACGGGCCGACCCCGCGTGGTTCGCCGCGCATTCCATCGCCGAAATCGGCGCGCTTTCCGACCACGCGATCGGCAAGGCCGGCAGGATCACCGATCCGATGGTGCTCCGCCCGGGCAGCGACCACTATGTACCGATTGCTTGGGACGATGCGTTCGCCTTGATCGGCGAACAGGTCCGGCAGGCGGGCGATCCCGACCGGGTTCTGTTTTACACGTCGGGGCGCACGTCCAACGAAGCCGCGTTCCTTTGGCAACTCCTCGCCCGCAAACTCGGCACCAACAATCTCCCCGACTGCTCAAACCTTTGCCACGAATCCAGCGGAGTGGCGTTGAAGCAAACCATCGGGGTCGGCAAGGGAACGGTAACGCTCGACGACTTCGATCACGCCGAAGTCATCCTGGTGTTCGGACAAAACCCCGGCACCAACCATCCCCGAATGCTCTCGGCCCTGCAGCGGGCGGTTCGGCGCGGGGCCAAGGTGGTGTCGATCAACCCGCTTCCCGAGGCCGGACTCTCCGCGTTCATCCACCCGCAGGAGCCGCTGGCGATGGCGACCGGCCATGCCACGCCCCTCGCGTGCCTGCACGTGCCGGTCCGCATCAACGGCGACATCGCGGTATGCAAGGCCATCCTCAAAGTGGTGCTCGAACGCGGCGCCGTGGACCGGGAGTTCATCGCGCGCCACACGACCGGTTGGAGCGAACTCGAGGCGGACCTCGCCGCAACGTCCTGGGACGATTTGGTGGCGGGATCGGGAGTCGACCTGGAGACCCTCCGGCGGGTCGGCGCGATCGCGGCGGACTCCAAGGCAACCATCGCCTGCTGGGCAATGGGACTCACCCAGCACGAGAATGCCGTCGGAACCATACAGATGGTGGTGGCGGTCCTCCTCGCCGGCGGCCATATCGGCCGACCCGGAGCCGGCGCGTGCCCGGTGCGGGGCCACAGCAACGTGCAAGGCGACCGGACGATGGGCATCTACGAGAAAATGCCCGATGCGTTCCTCGACGCACTCGGACGCGAATTCGAATTCGATCCCCCGCGTCGGCACGGCCTCGCGGTGGTGCCGGCGATCGAAGCGATGCGCCGCGGCGAGGTCGACGTTTTCCTGGCAATGGGCGGCAATTTCCTGAGCGCGGCTCCCGATACCCAGGCCACGGCCGAGGCCCTGCGCCGATGCCGCCTGACCGTCCATGTCTCCACCAAACCAAACCGCTCGCACGTGGTGCACGGCCAAACCGCGCTTATCCTCCCGTGCCTCGGGCGCACCGAGGAACCCACCCCGGTCTCGGTCGAGGATTCGATGAGCATGGTCCATCTGTCGCGCGGAAACCTGCCACCCGCCAGCGCGATGCTCCGGTCCGAAACCGCGATCGCGTGCGGTATCGCCCGAGGCATCCTCGGCGCCGACGATCCGGTGCCGTGGGAGACGTTCGCCGACGACCGTGTCGCGGTAAGGGAACGCATCTCCCGCGTGGTTCCAGGCTTCGAGGATTTCGAGGAGCGGGTGCGGGTTCCAGGAGGCTTCCGCCTGCCCAACTCCGCGCGCGAACTGCGATGGGACGTTCCCGGCGGAAAAGCCCGTTTCCTCGCCCATCCCATCGCGCGGCACACGCTTGCCGACGACGAACTCCTGATGATGACCATTCGAACCCACGACCAGTACAACACGACGATCTACGGGCTCGACGATCGCTACCGGGGCATCCATGGGGGACGTCGGGTGGTGTTGATGAATGTCCGCGACATGGGCCGCCTCGGCCTCGCGGAGGGCAGCCCCGTGGATCTGGAATCGGAGTACGACGGCGTGGTTCGTCGGGGGGAACGATTCCTGGTGGTGGGCTACTCCGTGCCGGCCGGTTGCTGCGCCACTTATTTCCCGGAGGCGAACGTCCTGGTGCCGATCTCGCGATCCGCGCGAGGTTCGCAAACTCCGATCAGCAAATCCGTTCGGGTGCGGGTTCGTCGTAGCGCCTGAATCGCGCGCCAACCCCTACTTGTGGTACGGTTCGCCCCGCTGGATCCGGAACGCACGATAGAGCTGCTCGAGCAACATCACCCGGGCCAAGGCATGGGGAAACGTCATCGGGCCGTAGGAAATCCGTTGGTCGGCCCGGGCCAACACGGCGTCGGAGAGCCCCAGCGATCCCCCGATCACGAACGTGAATCCCGTGCCGCTACCCTCCGCGCAGCGCCGCTCCATCCATCGCGAGAACGCCACGGAATCCATCCGGGAGCCTCGAACATCGAGGGCCACCACGACGTCGCGCTCCGGCACCCGCGCCAAAATCCGCTCGCCTTCCCGCATCCGTGTCCTGGCCTCGTCGGCATCGGACGCGGATTGGGGAGTGGGCTCGTCCGCAACCTCGTGCACCACCACCGACGATGCGAGCCCTCCGAGGCGTTTGAGGTATTCGGCGCAGGCATCCTCCCACCAGGTCTCGCGCAATTTGCCGACAACGACCAAGGTGATCCGGGGGCGCACGCCGGCCCCTTCGCCGTCGAACCGCGCCGCACCTCCCCAAGGAAGGGGAAGCACCGGCGGCGAACGCTGGTCCATGTCCGACCAACTGCCGTCCGGCCCCACCCCGCCCCCGGTCCCCCTGCCCCACTTTCCCGACCGACTGCACGCGGTCGTTTGGCGCAACTGGACGCTGGTTCCAACGGCGCGCATCGCCCGGACGATCGGCGCACGGCCCGAGGAAGTCGTGGCGATCGGTCGGTCGATGGGACTCGGTGCGCCGCCGCGGATTGCGGAGGACCAAATCAAACGCACGGCGCTGAGTGTAATACGACGCAATTGGCACTTGTTGCCGTATGAACAAATCCTGACCCTGCTGGATTGGACCGCGGCCAAACTCGCGTTCACCCTGCAGGAGGACGACTTCCTCTACATCAAATTGGGCAGCCTGAAGCCGGAATGTCCACCCGTCCGGTGGGCGCCGCCGGGGGCGGAGGCCCGCGCCGCCGCGACGCGCATCGCGGATCGCGTGGCCCGTCATTTGGGGAAACGCCCGTGGACCCCCGCCGAACCCTTGTTCGGTTTTCGGAACGAATGGTCGCAACCGCCTTCCCCCAAATCGCCGGTCGCATCGACCGGTCTCGAAACCCCGGCCGATCTGGCGCCGCGATTTTGCTATCCCTACTTCGCCCTGTACGGCGATCCGTTGCTCGATGAAGGGGCCGACCTGCTTCCCGAGGGGTATGTCGCCCGCATGGCGGAGTCCGGGGTCGACGGAATATGGTTGCAGGGAGTCCTGACGCTGCTCGCCCCGTTCCCATGGGAACCCGCGCGCAGCGACGGTTGGAAGGTCCGGCGCGCCAATCTTCGGGCGATCGCCGCCGCCGCCCGGCGGCACGGGGTGGGCCTGTGGCTATACCTCAACGAACCGCGCATGCTTCCCAAGTCGTTTTTTGAAACGAGACCGGCGCTCAAGGGGCCGGTGTTCGGAGACAACGCCTGCCTTTGCGTGAGCCACCCGGACGTACGCCGCTGGCTGGCGGGCGCCACGGAATCGCTCCTGCGCGAGGTTCCCGAACTCGCCGGAATCTTCACCATTTCCGCGTCGGAAAACCCCACCAATTGCCATAGCCACGGGCGCGGCGCCGAGTGCCCCCGGTGCGGACCGCGCGGCGCGGCGGCCGTTATCGCCGACACAAATGCGGCGATGGCGGAAGGCGTGGTCAAAGCGGGCACCGGCGCCCGCTTCATCGCTTGGGACTGGGGCTGGCCGGACGACCAGGCGCTGGCGATCATCGATGGGCTGCCAAAGAGCGTCGATGTCATGAGCGTGAGCGAATGGAGCCTCCCCTTGGTGCGAGGCGGGGTCTCGACGCAGGTGGGGGAATACTCGCTGTCCGCGGTTGGTCCGGGACCGCGGGCCACCCGGCACTGGCGCCACGCCCGTCGAAAGGGCCACCGAACGGTCGCCAAAACGCAGCTCGCGGTCACGTGGGAATGCGGCGCGGTGCCCTATATTCCGGCGGTCGACAATGCCGCCCGGCACGCCGCGAACCTGAAAGGATCCGGAGTCGACGGCCTCATGTTGGGCTGGACCATGGGCGGATGGCCGTCGCCGAACCTCGAGGTGGTGGGTGCCATCGCCACCCAGCCGGGAGTGCCCGATCCGGATGGTGCGATGGCGGCCGTGGCGCGCCGCCGTTTCGGGGAACGTGCCGCCCCCGGGGTCGTCGCCGCATGGAAGTCCATGTCGCGCGCCTTCGAAGAGTTCCCGTACCACATCCAAGTCGTCTACAACGCGCCCATGCTC
>JBJTRZ010000610.1:0-7524 GCA_046076415.1 Armatimonadota bacterium | reverse complement strand
ACCTTCAGGATGCGGTCGGACTCCACCGTCAACAACGCGGTCGGGCCCGGCCGCTCGGCACCGATCATCACCCGCGCGACATCGCCCGGGTGGTACCACTTGCGGTCGACCAAGACTGTCAAGTCTCCGGAGGTGGTCTCGAGATCGTCGTTCGAATCCTCCGAAACATACAGGACCGTGGACGAACGGGCGGCGCGGCGCGATGCGGTGACAACGGTGGCGGCGCACTCGAGACGCCCACCACGGGCCGGGACCACGGTGAACGACACCCGACCATCGGGACCGGTGGTCGCCTCCTGCGGCGCCCCGACCGGCACGCGGCGGTCGGGACGTTCTCCCCACTCGTCACGCTTGACATCGGGCACCAGATGCACCGCCTCGAAGCGCACCGTCGCGCCGGCGAGCGGTTTTCCCTCCAAATCGCGGGCCGCCACGATGACGCGCGATGGTTTCCCGGGGGCCGCCAAATAGCCATCGGGCTCGAGCGCAACCGTCGCCTCCGCGTTCGTCACCGAAATTCGGGTTTCACCGGTGATCGAACGGTCATCGGGAGTGGTCACTTCGGCAGTCACGACAAATGTTCGCGCCTGCGCGGGGGGCGTGGCGAAGTTTTCCGAGTTCTCTTCGTGAATCCGAATCTGCAGCCGGCCATCCGGACCCAGCTCCCCGGCGCCCGAGGCGATGGTCTCGCCGTAGTACTCGCCCTTGAACAACGACGCCGGCTCGATGTCGTCGAATTCCTCCGTGAACGCTCGATCGACGAGCTCCGCCGACCAATCGGTTTCGGCGTGCACCGACCATCGGACCGTTTCGCCGGCGAGCGGCATGCCGTGGTAGTACGCGCCCCGGATCGTGGCGCCGATGGTTTCCCCCGTCAGCGCATGGTCGACGTCCGTCTCCACCGTGACCGTCGCTTCGGGCTTGCGGTACGACGACACCGGAACGAACACCCTCCCGGTCGCGTCGTCGAACTTGGCTTGGATCGAATACCCTCCCGTCGCGGCTTCCGCATTGGTGGTGAACTCGCCATGGAAGGTTCCCGCCGCGGATGTGGTCCGTCGCGTCTTGGCCACTTCGACGCCCATCGGATCCACCAACACGATGTCGACCGGCCGGGGGGCCGGCACCGCATAGCGCGAACGATCCGCGGGATCGGGGACCGCGCGCACCGTGCCCTTGTAGTGGATCACGTGGCCCGGGCGGTAGATCGGCCGATCCGTCTGCAGGTGCACGACATTGCGCTCGCCCGAACCATCCTCGGACCAGAGCGTTTCACGCAGCATCGCGATGTCGCCGCCGCGGCGCGCCACCACCACGAAGCGCCGGCCCTCCTTGCCCGGCACATGCGGCAGCCATGCGATGCCGTTGCTGTCCGATCGCGAAACGGCGCGGTTCCCTCCCCGATCCACCACGCGCGTCACCTCGGCGCCCGATACCGGCAGCCCCGATCGTTGGTCGACCACGTACGCCAAAGCGTTCGCGTCGGCATCGGGACGCTTGACCACCACGGCGATGTCCGTGACCAACAACCAGGTCCAAACGACCCCCTTGGTGGTGCCGATCCGCGCCATCCAAAGGCCACGCGCATTCCTCGGCAACGGCGGCACGATGCGATGCATCACATGCCCTTCCGCATCGGCCTTCGGGAACGGCAGGCGCACCGCGATCGCGGGACGCCCCCGGGGGGCCAGCGCGGCCGGGAGTTTGGCGAGCGGAGCCTCCCAAGTGCTGTTGAGCCGCTCCAGCAGATCGTAGGCGGCGGGGTTGGCGAGGAACCGGTCCGCGTCCATCCTCCAAATGGCAACGTCGTATCCGGGGCCGTCGGCATACGCCTGGATCGGTATGCGCGGTGTTTCTCCGGTCGTGTACACGGATTGGCGCGACTCGGCGATCTCGATCGGTCGATTCTCACGCCGCAAACGGACCGTCAGCCGGGTTTCGGCGGCCTCGGCAACCCGGCCCTCCATCCGACCTTCATGCCAGCGCGAACCCACGGTGAGTTCGAATGGCCCCGTTTCGACCCGCCGAAAACGAAATCGCCCCTCGGCATCGGTGTCCGTGTATCGGTGCCAGGCGCCCGACTCCTTCCCGTTCGCCCACACCCGAGCTCCCGCGAGCGGTCGCCCGTCGGGCATCAGGACCTGGCCCGACAACCGCCCCAACGGCTGCTCGGACCAGAGTTGCCACATCAGCAGGCTGGCCACCGCGAGGAGCCCCAGCCAACTGGCGATCCGGGAGTTCATGAACGTCCCTTTCGCGCCTTCCGGCGCGTGGCCTCGGCGAATGCCGCGAGCACGATCACGGGTGCGGAAACGATCAACGTTTGCCGAATGCGGTCCTTGCGGTACTCCTCGAGCACGGAGTGGACGGAATGCGCCGTGGCAAACACACCGATCGCGGCGGCGACCGCGCAGAGCGACGCCCTATCCGCATGGCGCACCGCGGCGAAACCGCCACCGACCGCCGCCAGTCCGAGCAAAACCGCCGACTCGGCGGGCGCTCCCATCAACAATACGACGGCGGCGGGTATCGCGAGGAGGATTGCTCCCGGAAGCACGACGGCGAGCCACCGTCGCACCTCGGCACGCGCCGATTCCTCGGCCCAGACCGCGCAGCCTCCCCCGATCAGGAAAGCCGCGAGATTGGTTTGGTCGGCCAGCCCGAATCGACTCAGCTCGCTCGAGAACACGACCCCATGCAACCGCAGCACCATCAATCCGATCGGCAAGCCCAGCATTCCCGCCATTCCCCGGCCCGGCGACACGAGCAGCGCACCCATTCCCAGCCCGAGCGCGAACAGCCCCGTACCGAAATTGGCCAGCAGGTCGGCGGCGACCACCTCGCCGGAGAGGAGCACCATGCCCGCCAGCACGCGCCGGACCCGCGAGTCGCCGCGCCCCACGATCGCCGCGCACAGGAACCACACTCCCGTGGCGCCAAGGCCGATCGCGGGAAACATCCATCCCGCACCGACGCGTTTCCATGCCAGCAGCAAAACCGCGAGCCAAGCCAGCGTTCCCGCCACACGGCCGACCAACGGAGCCCGCGCTCCGCCCACGCGGCCCGCGAACCCCTGCACGGCGCCGACGGCCGCCACCGCCAACACCGGCGCGATCGACCAAGCATCCTTGGGCACCACCGCATCGCCGTCGTTGCGAAACACCCCTACCGCCGCCGCCAAAGCCGCCGTGCCGCCCACCAACGCAGGCACCGCCCCGGCCACCCGGCCCGGCGCGCACAATTCGGCCGCCACGAAGCCGGACACCCACCCCAGGGCGACCCCGGTCAACGCATCGACCAATCCCTCGCGCAGGAGGACAAACGCGACCACCACGGCAACCACCGCCGGCGCGGTGCGCGCGGCTCCGTCCGCGGGGCCGGCATCGGCGACACGCAGGGCCGCCATGGCCGCGATGCCCCCGGCGAGGAGCCCCCATCCAAGCCCGAGGCCCTCGTTGAAGGGTTCGGTCGCGGGCAGGCAGGCGAGCAAGCCCACCACGCCGGGCAGGGCCGGAAGCCAAAAGGGAAACCCGGCCGGTTCGGCGCTCCCACGCCGGCGCACTCCGCCCCCGGCGATCCACGCCGCCAGCGCGACCAATGCCGCGATCAGGAAGAGCCAACGTTCCATGCGCACCTCCGCGCCCACCCGAAAAGTGATCGAATTCTACGGGGTTTCCATGACCCCCGCATGGTGCAATTTGCGTATTTTCACGAGGATCAAACCGAACGCGAAAAGCAACAAGGCTCCCGGCTCCGGAGCGGACGTGCCCGCCGTCGACAGGCTGCCGGACAACCGAAGTTCCGGGAGCAGGTTGTCGGGATTTTCCCCCGCCGCCGAACTCGTTCCCAGCCGCCAGGTACCCGCACTACTCTCGGCCTCCCACCCGTAGATCCGCAGCTCGAGCGGCCCTGCAACGTCCCTCGCCACCGCGCCGAAATCGAACCACTGACGGCGGGTCTTGGTATCGTCGGGCACCGTGCCGGCGGCGATGTCCGCCAGGAATCCATCGAGGCTCGTGCGCACGGACCACCGGCGTATTCCCGAAGCGGACCGACGTTCCGAAAACGACAAGTCCGCGAGCGAAAACGTGTGTCCCGGGGTTGGCGCGACCGTGAATCCAAACCAATCCGCACCGTTCCAAACCCCGGTGGAAAACCCCGATGCCGCGAACGAACCGCTCCCCGTCGCCACCGAGAGTCCCGGGCCACGAATCAGGTCGGATGCGGACATGCCGCCGGGAACCGTGGACGCGACCGCGGCGACGGACGCTTGATTGCCTGGTTGTCCCAGAAAGTTGTAGACCAGCGAAAATGATTGCGCACCGGCGGGGGCCGCCGGAGCGGCCAAAGCGAGGAGCACCGGGAAAACCCGTGCCAAGCGCATGGGGGCACCTCCGTGGCGAAGCATCGCCACCCCCATCAACGGCGCACAACGTTGCGTTCCGACACGGTCGGAGCAAAAAACGGGTCAGGCGTCGCGGTTGCGCAGGAACTCGGCCGCACCGGCGAAATACGTTTGCAGCGACTCCGCCACCGGTGCCAGCTCGGGCACGCTCGCCACGGCGCCGTCCATCGCCGCCAGCCACGCGTCGCGCTCCGCCCTCCCGATCGCATACGGCATATGGCGCATGCGCAACCGGGGGTGCCCCCGCTTCATCGCGTAGAGGGCAGGTCCGCCGAAATACTGGATGAGGAAGAGCGCCAGGTTTTCGCGCGAGTCCGCCAGCGCCTCCGAATCACTCGGATACATCGGCGCCAGGAGCGCATCGGCCATCACCCGGTCGTAAAACGCATCGACCAGCGCCGCGAACGCTTCCGGGGCACCTCCGTCGGTGCCGCCCAGTTGCTCCCAAACACTGCGACCGGAATCCGGTCCGGCCGGCGTCGACGGAATCATCCGGGCCGTTCGACCCGCCCGGTCTCCGACGACCGAATCCCGGCGTCGAGCACCGCCATCGCCCGGCGCACCGAGGCCATGTCCACCACCAGCTCCGCATTTCCCGCGAGCGCATCCGCGATGTTCTCGTAATAGCTGCGCCAGCGTCCCGGCAACGTCGGCACGATCCGCTCGGATTTGCCGTCGTGGATCCGCGCATGGTTCTCGGAAGGATCCACCGCGGAGTCGATGTCGCCGGCGATCATCGCCTCCTCCTGGGGATCGAGGCCGTATTTTGAGAACGTCGCCGAGGAGCCGTGCAGCAGGAATCGGGGCTTGGGATGCGCCGTGGTGCCGGAGAGATCCAGCACTCCGGTGCGTCCGCCCTCGAACGTGACCACCAGGAGCGCCTCGCTGTCGATATCCGACGTGGCGTAATCGCGGCGCAGGCGGCAGTAGACCCCCTCCACCGGTTCGGGGAAGAACTGGCAGATCTGATCGGACAAGTGCGCTCCGAGGTCCCAGTACCGCCCACCGCCGAATTCGGCGTGTCCACGCCATCCGCCCCACGCGCCGAAGCCCTGCCACGCGAGCTCGATCCATCGAACGTCGCCGAGCTCGCCCGAGGCGATCGCCGCTTGCGCCGTGAGGTAATCGCCGTCCCAGCGCCGGTTCTGGAAAACCGACAGCAACTTCCCGTTCGCTTGGGACGCGGCGATCATGCGGTCGGTGTCGGCGAGGGACAGTGCGGTGGGCTTGTCGACCACGACGTGCTTGCCCGCGGAGAGCGCCTGCACCGTCTGATCCGCATGGACATGGGTGGGGGTGGCCAGCACCACCAGGTCGACCTCCGGATCCGCGCAAACGTCGTCGAGGTCGACATAGGCCCGCACGCCGGCACTTCCCAGATCCGCCACGATGCGCTCGCGCGTCGCCGCGTCGCGCGACGCCACGCCGTGGAGGCGCAGGCCGGGCGCAAGCCCGACGAGGTAGGCGTGGAAGCAACGACCGGCGAAGCCGTAGCCGATGACGACGACATTGGGACGGGACGCGAGGGAAGGCATGGCAGCACGATTGTACCTTCCCGCCCGGCGACGCCCCCGGTGGTAAGGTGGACCCATGCAACCGGCGTTTCGTTGGTACGGCCCCGCCGACCGCGTTCCCCTCGCTTGGATCCGTCAAATGACTCCGCGCCCGCTCGTGGTCACCCACCTCGGGGAGTTCGCGCCCGGCGAGGAATGGACGGTCGACGCCCTGCGACGCCTGCGCACCGATTTGGACGCCCACGAACTCGGGCTCGGTCCGCTGGAGAGCGTGTTTTGGTCGGAGGATATGAAAACGGCCGGCCCTCGCCGCGACCAGCACGTGGCGGCCACCGTGGCGACGCTGCGCAATCTGCGCACGGTGTTTCCGAACGTCGACGAAATTGTCGTGACGTACCACCTCATGGCGCTCGATTGGAGCCGAACCGATCTCGCGTTCACCCACCCCAATGGCGCCGTCGGCGTGGCGTTCGATCAGGCCGCGTGCGATGCGCTCGATGTGGGCGGGGGACTGCACCTGCCGGGCTGGGGCAAGGGTTTCACCGCCGAGGAATTCGCCGCGCTCCGGGGCAAGTACGCCGACCGCGACCGCCTCTTCACCGGTATCGGCGAGGTGCTGGGCGCGCTGGTGCCCGAAGCGGAACGGCTGGGGATTCGGTTGGCGGCGCACCCGAACGACCCGCCCTGGCCGACGTTCGGACTCCCGGCCCTGCTCTGCGGCGCGGAGGATATCCGACGTTTCCTCGCCCTGCAGCCCTCGCACGCCCACGGCCTCTGTTTCTGCACCGGCTCCTACGGCGCGGTCGCGGGCAACGACCTGCCTGCCATGCTTCGGGAGTTTCGGGACGCCATCGCGTGGCTCCACCTGCGGGTCACGAAAACGACCGGACCGCAGGTGTTTCACGAGGCGGATCACGCGGACCCGGACGCCGATTGGGATTTGCTCGAACTGCTGCGGACCCTGCGCGACATCGGCTGGGACGGCATTTATCGATCTGACCACGGCCTGGACATTTTGCAGGAAACCGATGCGCGGACCATGGGCTACCCGGCGATCGACCGGTACGTCGCCAACAAGATGTTGTGGGGAATGTGGCAGGGGTTGACGCGCGGTTAGCCGGTCGTGGGCAGACGCCAGTCGAACACCACGCCGAGATGGTCCGGATCGCCCGCGGCCATCCGGGCGTAGATGTCGGTGCAGGCCTCGGGCGCCACGATGTCGGTGATCAATCCGCGCGTGTCGACCTTGCCCGACGCGATCCAATCGAGTGCCACGGCATCGGGCTCCCAGCTGCACGGAGTTCGAATCGTCGCCAGTTTGTGATGCGCCTCGTGGAAATCGAACGTCACCGGTTCCGGGTACCACCCCTGCATGACGATCTCCCCCTCGGGCCGGATCAGGTCGATCCACAGCGGGAACAGCGCCGCGTTCCCGGTCGTGTCCACCACCAGATCGACGCCCTCGGGAACCGTGCGCGCCAGCGACTCGCGAAACTGCGGATCGTCCGGAGCGAACACGAAATCGGCGGAAATATCCTGCGCTATCCGGCGGCGCAGCGGGGATTTGTCGGTGGCGGTCACCGCGGCGCCCCGGGCGCGCAGCAC